>NZ_JBALOW010000016.1:87886-88057 GCF_036965085.1 Bacillus sp. JJ1532 | reverse complement strand
TGGACGGACACTTTGACCCAAGTTAACGCATGAAAAGTCCATCCAGCCCTGTTGGACGGACACTTTGATCTAAGCTAATGTGTGAAAAGCCCATCCAGCCCCGCTGGACGGACACATTGATCCAAACTAAGGCATGAAAAGTCCATCCTACCCCGCTGGACGGACACTTTG
>NZ_JBALOW010000016.1:0-87602 GCF_036965085.1 Bacillus sp. JJ1532 | reverse complement strand
ACGCATGAAAAGTCCATCCAGCTCCGTTGGACGGACACTTTGACCTAAGCTGGGTCATGAAAAGTCCATCCGAGATTTCTATGAAAAGCGCTAGCGCTTTTCAAATTAGACACTTACACATAAATAAGTTAGAATTGTACAAAGAAAATATTAGCAATATAAGGCTAATGAAGATATGTATTTTGGAGGTGCTTCCTAGGTTATGGCGAAAAAGAAAGAAATTATCGTCCCCCTCCTGCCGCTAAGGGGTCTGCTTGTTTATCCAACGATGGTCCTGCACTTAGATGTTGGCCGTGAAAAGTCGGTGCAAGCCCTTGAAAAAGCGATGGTAGATGACCATTTAATTTTCTTGACTACGCAAAAAGAAATATCAATAGATGAACCGGCTGAAGAGGATTTATACCAAATTGGAACATTAACACGTGTCAAGCAAATGCTTAAACTTCCTAATGGGACAATCCGGGTTTTAGTAGAAGGGTTAAAAAGGGCGCAAATTATTGAATTTAAGGATGACCCTAACCACTACGCAGTCAAAATAGAAGTATTCGAAGAGGGAACGACAAAGGATACAGAAGATCAAGCTCTAATGAGGACCATGCTGGATTACTTTGAACAATACATAAAGGTATCGAAAAAAGTATCAGCAGAAACGTATTCTGCTGTTTCGGATATTGAAGAGCCTGGGCGCATGGCAGATATCATCGCATCCCATTTACCTTTAAAGCTAAAGGAAAAGCAGGACATATTAGAAACCTTTGATGTCAAAGACCGGATGAATCAAGTTATTGAAATCATTCATAATGAAAAAGAAGTATTAAATTTAGAAAAGAAAATTGGGCAGCGCGTAAAGAAATCAATGGAACGCACACAGAAGGAATATTATTTGCGCGAACAAATGAAGGCAATCCAGAAAGAGCTTGGAGATAAAGAAGGAAAGACAGGCGAGGTTGCCGACCTTACTGAAAAAATTGAAAAAGCCGGCATGCCAGAACATGTTCAAGCAACCGCATTCAAGGAACTTGATCGTTATGAAAAAATCCCATCAAGTTCTGCGGAAAGCGGCGTTATTCGAAATTATATTGAATGGCTAATTTCATTGCCATGGAGCAAGGCAACAGAAGATGATTTAGATATTCATAAAGCAGAACGCATCTTAAATAATGACCATTACGGTCTTGAAAAGGTGAAAGAACGTGTGCTGGAATACTTAGCTGTTCAAAAGCTGACGAATTCATTAAAAGGACCAATACTTTGTCTAGCAGGACCCCCTGGAGTAGGGAAAACAAGCCTAGCACGTTCCATTGCTACATCACTCAACCGAAATTTTGTCCGTATTTCACTTGGCGGTGTTCGCGATGAATCTGAAATTCGGGGCCATCGAAGAACGTATGTAGGTGCTATGCCAGGCCGTATTATACAGGGAATGAAGAAAGCTGGAACGATTAATCCAGTATTTTTACTTGATGAAATTGATAAGATGTCAAGTGACTTCCGGGGAGATCCGTCTTCAGCTATGCTTGAAGTTTTAGACCCTGAACAAAATAATAATTTTAGTGATCATTACATTGAGGAAACATACGATCTTTCTAAAGTCATGTTTATCGCAACAGCGAATAATTTAGCGACTATACCTGGGCCGCTTAGAGACCGGATGGAGATTATTACAATTGCTGGCTATACAGAGCTAGAGAAAAATCATATTGCCAAAGATCACCTTTTACCGAAACAAATAAAAGAGCATGGTCTTACAAAATCTCAGCTTCAAATTCGCGAGGACGGGATTCAGAAGGTCGTTCGCTATTACACAAGAGAAGCCGGTGTACGCGGACTTGAAAGACAGCTGGCTACGATATGCCGGAAAACAGCGAAGATTATTGTCTCAGGTGAAAAGAAAAAGGTTATTATTTCCGAAAAAAATGTGGAAGACTTCCTAGGAAAGCCGATTTTTCGCTATGGGCAAGCTGAGCTTGAGGATCAAGTGGGTGTGGCAACAGGACTTGCTTATACAACGGTTGGCGGGGATACACTGCAAATTGAAGTGTCTCTTTCTCCAGGTAAAGGTAAGCTTGTCCTCACAGGTAAGCTTGGGGATGTCATGAAGGAGTCGGCTCAAGCGGCATTTAGCTATGTTCGTTCCAAAGCAAGTGAGTTAGGGATTGAAAAGGACTTCCATGAAAAGTATGATATTCACATTCACGTTCCAGAGGGAGCCGTCCCTAAGGATGGTCCATCTGCAGGTATTACGATTACAACTGCATTAGTGTCTGCACTTTCTGGTAAGCGAATCCGCAAAGAAATAGGCATGACTGGGGAGATTACATTGCGTGGGCGTGTCCTGCCAATTGGCGGCGTTAAAGAAAAAACACTTAGTGCTCATCGAGCGGGTCTAACGAAAATTATTCTTCCAAAGGACAATGAAAAGGATATTGATGATATACCTGAGAGTGTCCGAGACGAGTTGGAATTTGTTCTAGTCTCCCATGTAGATGAAGTGCTAATGCATGCATTGACTGGGGGTGCAGAAGCATGAAGGTAAATTCAGCAGATATCGTTATTAGTGCGGTAAAGCCTGACCAATATCCGGATGAGGCTTTACCCGAGTTTGCTTTAGCAGGCAGGTCCAATGTTGGGAAATCTTCGTTTATTAACAAAATGTTAAATCGAAAAGCGTTGGCTAGAACCTCATCAAAGCCTGGGAAAACACAAACATTAAATTTTTTCCTGATTAATGAGATGTTACATTTTGTCGATGTACCTGGTTATGGCTACGCTAAAGTTTCTAAAAAAGAACGTGAAGCCTGGGGCAAAATGATTGAAACTTATTTAACATCAAGAGAGCAGCTAAAAGCTGTCGTGCAAATAGTTGATTTGCGTCATCCCCCAAGTCAGGATGATATCATGATGTATAATTTCCTAAAGCATTACGAAATCCCATGTGTCATTATCGCTACAAAGGCCGATAAAGTTCCGAAATCGAAATGGCAAAAGCATATAAAAATAACGAAAGAAACACTGGACCTCGATCCGAATGATCCTTTAATCCTCTTTTCGTCCGAAACGGGACAAGGGAAGGATGAAGCGTGGTCTGTGCTTCTAAGCTATATATAAGCTTCAATCCCGATGCAGAAATGCACCGGGATTTTTTTTGTTTTGCTATAAGAATGAAATATATCAATCTTTATTATAGTAATAGAGAAATTGCCGGTATAAAAGTATTAATTTTTTAGTCTGCTAGAAGCAATCACGAAAACATTTAGCAGAAAATATGAATCTTAAAAGAACTCTTATCATATGTTTAGGTAATTAGAAAAAATTTGAGAGAAGAAGAAAGGGGACTTTCTAATAGTGAAGCATTTTGGAAAGGGATTACTTTTATTCATTTCTATTATTGTTCTTGCTGCCTGTGGGTCAAAGGAAGCAGCGAATGAGGGCTTTAAGCTTGTCGAGAAAGGAAAGTTTATTTATGCATCATCAGGTGAATTTAATCCCTTTAGTGTGACGAATGCGGATGGAACGATGAGCGGTTTTGACATTGAGGTAGGAGAAGCAGTAGCAAAAGAACTTGGGTTAGAGCCTGTACAGAAAAAGTTTAAGTTCGGAGGCATCGTTGAAGGGGTTAAATCTGGCCGATTTGATGCAGCGGTTGCTAGTCATACAATCACGGAAGAGCGGTTAGAAGCCGTAAATTTCTCGATTCCATACTACTATTCTGGACCGCAAATCTATGTCCGTCCTGATAGTACAGTTGAAACAATTGATGATTTAAAAGGATTAGAAATTGCTGTAGCTAAAGGTACTACTTATGCAGATGTCGCACAGCCTGTAACAGATAATATTAAATTTTACGATAGCGATGTCGTGGCGCTTGAAGCATTAAGTAAAGGGAAGCATGATGCAGTCATCACTGATTTTATTACGGGCAAAGAGGCAATTGGTGCTGGAATGAATATTGTTGGAAAAGAATTGCTAGGAAAAAGTGAACAAGCAATAGCTGTTGCGAAAGAAAACGAGGAGCTTCTGAAAAAAATTAATGAAGCGCTGGAAAAATTACATGAGAACGGAACATTGACGGAAATCAGTAAAAAGTACATCGGTGAAGATATTACGAAAGACCCTGAGAAGGAATAAGCAAATAGAGGATGACTTAGTCATCCTCTATTTATTAATAAAAGTAAAGGAGGAAAGCCTATGGATTTATACACAAAATTCATGGCCACATACCCGATTTTCTTAAAAGGAATGGTACTTACCTTCCAACTCACGATTATTTCCATTTTTATCGCTATATTTATCGGCCTCTTTTTTGCCTTTTTAAAGATTTCAAAGGTGAAGGTATTAGAATTAGTGGCGGATGCTTATATTTTTCTCGTACGGGGAACGCCGCTCGTTGTGCAAATCTTTATTTTTTACTTTGGTTTAACCTCAATCAATATGCCAGACTTCTGGGCTGTTGTTCTTGGACTAGCCTTTCATAACGGTGCTTATATTGCTGAAATTTTCCGAGGGGCGATCCAGTCAGTCGATCATGGACAAATGGAGGCAGGACGTTCTCTTGGTATGACAGTTTCTTTAGCGATGAGGAGGATTATTCTTCCACAAGCCATTCGCAGGGCACTTCCGCCCCTAGGAAATCAATTTATTATTGCCTTAAAGGATTCCTCACTTGCATCTTTTATTGGAATGTACGAGCTGTTTAATGTAGCTACTACTCAAGGCTCAATTAAATATGACTATATGAGCTATTTGCTCATTGTAGCTGTTTACTATTTAGTATTAGTCCTATTCTTCTCCATTATTGTCAGGTTAATCGAAAAAAGAATGGCTAGCAGCGATTAAGAAAGGAGTTATAATATGAGCGGTACAGTCATGATAAAAGTTGACATGCTAAATAAATCATTTGGAGATTTGCACGTATTAAAAGATATTAATATGACGGTTAAGCAAAGTGAAGTGGTTTGTTTAATAGGCGCAAGCGGCTCAGGGAAAAGCACACTACTTCGATGCATCAATTTTTTGGAATTTAAGGATAGTGGGTTAATCGTAATTAACGGCGAACAAATTGAAAAAGAAACACATGATCTCAATAAGGTTCGATCACGAGTTGGGATGGTATTTCAGCATTTTAATTTATTCCCACATAAAACGGTACTCGAAAACGTTATTGAGGCTCCCATTTATGTAAAAAAGCTATCTAAAGAGCAAGCTACAGCCGAAGGAAAAGCATTATTGAAAAAAGTAGGTCTTTCAGATAAGGAAAATGTGTACCCATCCAAGCTGTCTGGCGGACAAAAACAGCGGGTTGCCATAGCAAGGGCATTAGCTATGAAACCTGAAATCATGCTATTTGATGAGCCTACCTCTGCCTTAGATCCCGAGCTTGTTGGCGAGGTACTTGCCACAATGAAGGAGCTGGCTGAAGAGGGAATGACAATGGTTGTCGTTACACACGAAATGGGCTTTGCCAGAGAGGTTGCTGATTGGGTCGTCTATATGCATGAAGGCCGTATTGTCGAAGTTGGACATCCGAAGGAATTATTCTCTCATCCAAAGGAAACCCGTACAAAACACTTCTTAGATTCGGTATTATAAACACGGAGGACAGGGAATAATAACCTTGTCCTCTATTTCTTTTTAAAAAACAGAAAGTAAATACCCGCAAGAATAAAGATGGCTGGCCAAAACTTCCAGGCGGTTGAAACTCCGTTTTCCAATAAACCAAACCATAGAATAATCCGGTCGTAAAATAGGAGCAAGGAAGCAAGAACTAAAAATAAAATTCCTTGAAATAAACCGGTTCTTGTTTTTTGGTGCTGAAGTAAAAAGCCTAAAGCAATAATTAAAATGAATGTTCCGATATGATCCGGCCAAATTTCAAGACGATTCACGACATGGAAATGCAAGCCGAACCCCGTCAGGATGACACCTGGTAAGATGGAATGATAATCCTTCGCTCCATAGCCTTGAAATAAAAATGCGATCCCAATAATGATTAAAAGGCTAGGCCATGTAAAAAAAGGCTGAAACAGAGTGATATTTGATTGTTGAAGAAAGAAGTATGCTCCAAAGCCAATTAGGATAATTCCAGGAAAAATTCTTTGATTTTTCATATTTACACCCTTCCAATAAGGTTCACTTGAATCTATATGCAATTTTTGATACTGTACATAAGGGAGTATTATGTCGAAAAAACATATAAACATAATTTGTGAATAATCAAATTCAATGAATATTTTACCATATGAGTTCAAGATCTGTTCACATTTTCGCATAAATATGAAGGAAATAAGTGCTACAATTAGAATAGTATTGTGCAATTAATTTGGGGGTGTCAATTTAAATGCATATAATAGTTGTTGGTCTAAATTATAAAACGGCCCCTGTTGAAATTCGGGAAAGATTGACGTTTAATCCTTCTCAATTACCAGATGCTATGAAAACGTTAAAGGATAAAAAAAGCATCCTTGAGAATGTGATTGTGTCTACTTGTAATCGGACTGAAATCTATGCGGTTGTTGATCAGATTCATACAGGCCGTTACTATATTAAAGAATTTTTATCAGAGTGGTTTAAGATAGAGAAAGAAGAATTTTCTCCTTATTTGTTTATTTATGAGCAGGAAGGGGCTATCGAGCATTTATTCAATGTCTCCTGTGGGCTGAATTCCATGATTCTTGGAGAGACCCAAATTTTAGGACAGGTTCGGACAAGCTTTCTGCAGGCACAGGATGATCATACGATTGGAACTGTATTTAATCAATTATTTAAACAAGCTGTTACGTTAGCTAAACGGGCTCATTCTGAAACAGAAATCGGAGCTAATGCCGTTTCAGTTAGCTATGCTGCTGTAGAGTTGGCAAAAAAGATATTTGGTTCTTTAGAGAATAAGCATGTGCTTATTTTGGGAGCCGGTAAAATGGGCGAGCTTGCTATCCAAAATCTGCATGCAAACGGTGCAAGCAAGGTAACCGTCATCAATCGTACATTTGAAAAAGCGCAGGATTTAGCAGTCCGTTATGCTGGCAAGGCGAAAACTCTTCAAGAGCTCCAATGCTCTTTAATTGAAGCGGACATTCTTATTAGTTCTACTGGAGCAAAGGGATTCGTTGTCACGAAGGAAATGATGACAGCTGTTGAAAAATTGCGAAAAGGAAAACCATTATTCATGGTAGACATCGCTGTGCCACGTGATTTGGACCCTGCCCTCGCTGAATTAGATACTGTCTTCTTATATGATATAGATGACCTTGAAGGAATTGTTGAAGCAAATCTGCAGGAACGTAAGAAGGCAGCAGAAACCATTCAGCTCATGATTGAGCAGGAAATTATTGAATTTAAACAATGGCTGAATTTGCTTGGTGTCGTTCCCGTTATCTCTGCATTAAGGGAAAAGGCATTAGCGATTCAGGCTGAAACAATGGAAAGTATTGAAAGAAAGATGCCGAATTTAAGTGATCGTGATAAAAAGGTACTGAATAAACATACAAAGAGTATTATTAATCAGCTGTTAAAGGATCCTATTTTACAGGCGAAGGAAATGGCCGGAGGTAAGGATGCTGAAAAGGCATTAGATTTATTTATGAAAATTTTCAATATAGAAGAACTTGTTTCTGAGCGGAAAATGACACAAACAGCCGAACCACAAAACTCTATCGCTCATATGTCACAGGCTTCCTTTCAATCGTAGGAGTACTTGAGTATGATCGATATTTATATGACACGGCTGCATGAAGCTACTGTCGTTCTGTATGCCTTGAGTGTCTTATTATACTTTATTGATTTCTTACATCATAACCGGAAGGCAAACCGAATTGCCTTCTGGTTACTTGCATTTGTTTGGCTTTTGCAAACGGTCTTTCTCTTTTTGTATATGATGAAAACAGGCAGATTTCCCGTACTGACGATTTTTGAAGGATTATATTTTTATGCCTGGGTGCTCATTACTTTGTCATTAGCATTAAACCGTTTTCTTAGGGTAGACTTTATTGTCTTTTTTACAAATGTAATTGGATTTATCATTATGGCCATTCACACATTTGCCCCTATTCAGTATGAATCAAATGTGATGGCTCAAAAGCTCATTTCTGAATTGCTATTTATACACATTACTGTTGCGATTTTGTCATATGGGGCATTTTCCTTGTCTTTTGTATTTTCCGTATTATATTTAATTCAGTATGATCTGTTGAAAAGAAAGAAATGGGGCCCAAGGCTATTAAGGGTTGCAGATTTATCGAAGCTGGACAAAACCTCATATGTATTAAATGTAATTGGAGTTCCCATGTTGATGATAAGCTTAATCCTGGGTATTCAGTGGGCCTATATTAAGGTGCCAGATATGATTTGGTACGATTCTAAAGTGGTCGGTTCTTTTGTAGTTATCGCTGCATACAGTATTTATCTTTATTTAAAAGTAGGCAAAGGGCTTGCCGGGAAGCAATTAGCATTATGGAATATTGCATCCTTTCTAATTGTTTTAATTAACTTCTTTCTATTCGGTTCATTATCATCTTTCCATTTCTGGTATTCGTAAATTAGGAGGCTGTCATGAGAAAAATTATCGTAGGTTCTCGCAGAAGTAAACTTGCATTAACACAAACAAATTGGGTAATCGATCAATTGAAGGCGATTGATCCATCCTTTGATTTCGAAGTGAAGGAAATTGTTACAAAAGGCGATCGCATTTTAGATGTGACGCTTTCAAAGGTCGGCGGTAAGGGCTTGTTTGTGAAAGAAATCGAGCAGGCTATGCTGGATAAAGAAATTGATATGGCTGTCCACAGTATGAAGGATATGCCGGCAGTTCTGCCTGAAGGGTTAATAATTGGCAGTATTCCTGAAAGAGAAGATCATCGGGATGCGCTTATTTCAAAAGACCATGTTCGTTTATCAGATCTTAAACCAGGGGCTGTAATTGGAACGAGCAGTTTACGCAGAGGGGCACAGCTGCTTGCGCGCCGTCCGGATTTAGAAATTAAATGGATTAGAGGAAATATTGATACGAGACTTGCCAAGCTAGAAACAGATGAATACGATGCGATTATTCTCGCTGCCGCGGGTTTAAAGAGACTAGGTTGGGCAAGTGATGTCGTGACAGAATTGTTAGACCCAGATATTTGTTTGCCTGCTATTGGGCAAGGGGCACTTTCTATCGAATGCCGCAGTGATGATGAAGAACTTCGCGGTTTATTAGATAAATTTACATGCAAGAAAACAGATGCAACCGTTCGAGCAGAGAGAGCATTCCTTCACAAAATGGAGGGAGGCTGCCAGGTGCCAATCGCTGGCTTTGCAGAGCTTAATGGAGAAGAAATTGTGCTAACCTGCCTAGTCGGCTCTCCTGATGGAAAAGTGATCTACTCAGAACAAGTGAAAGGCTTAGACCCTGAGGAGGTCGGAGTTGAAGCGGCTAATCTCTTAATTAATCAGGGAGCTAAAGATTTAATCGATCAGGTGAAAGAGGAGCTGGATCGCGAATGACCGGTGGAGGCGAGGGCATAGCCCTTCCTCTTAAGGGAATGTCGGTTCTCGTTCCTAGAGGGAAGGAGCAGGCGAAAACCTTTTCAAGTTTAGTTAAAGGTTATGGAGGAATTCCTGTTGAAATCCCTCTTATCGCCTTTAAGCCTGTAGATATTTCTGATGAGATTATGAAGATTCTTCATCAGTTACATACGTATGATTGGATTGTTTTTACGAGCAATGTCACGGTTGAGACCTTTCTTTCTTTTATCGACTCTCCTGAAAAAATGAAGTTGCCCAAAATCGCAGCCATTGGAAAAAAAACAGAAGCCTACCTGCTGCACGCGGGAATAAAGGTGGATTTTATCCCAAGGGAGTATGTTGCGGAAGGGTTTGTTAAGGATTTCTTGCCGCTTGTGAAGGCGGGGATGAACATTTTAATCCCTAAAGGGAAACTTGCTAGAAATATTATTTATACGGCCTTAACGGAAAAGGGCGCAAATGTTGACGAGATTATCATGTATGACACTTTCTTTCCTGATGAAAGCAGAGTGAAAATAGTAGAGGCATTTTCGGAAGGAATAATAGATATCCTTGCCTTTACAAGTCCCTCAACTGTTGATCATTTTATGAGAGTGATGAAGGAAAGCCAGCTTTTTCATCGGCTAGAAAATAGTATAATTAGCTGTATTGGCCCGATTACAAAGGATAGAATTATATCATACGGACTAAATGTCCACTGTGAGCCGGCAATCTATACAACTGATCATATGCTAGAAAGTATTATTGAATATTTAAATATGAAAAAGTAATTTTTCAAAAATAGGAGTGAGCCTAATGGATATCCAATTTACGAGACATAGAAGACTTCGCCAAAGTCCAAACATGAGAGCTTTAGTCCGTGAAAACCATTTAAGTACTGATGATTTAATTTATCCGATTTTTGTTGCTGAAGGACAGGATATTAAAAGAGAAATTTCCTCTATGCCTGGAATTTATAATTTATCATTAGATCATCTTGAAGAAGAAATGAATGAGGTTGTATCATTAGGAATTAAATCCGTCCTCCTTTTCGGGATTCCCATTGAAAAAGATGAATGCGGCAACCAAGCGTATCATGATCATGGGATTGTTCAAGAAGCCACTAGATTTATTAAGGATAAGTTCCCGGATGTCATTGTTATTGCCGATACTTGTCTTTGTGAGTACACAAGCCATGGGCATTGCGGTGTGATTGAGAATGGACAAGTATTAAATGATCCTTCACTTGACCTATTAGTACAAACGGCTGTCAGTCAGGCAAAAGCAGGTGCCGATATAATTGCTCCATCTAATATGATGGATGGATTTGTCGCTGCAATTCGTGCAGGCTTGGATGAAGCTGGCTTTGAAAATATACCTATTATGTCTTATGCCGTTAAATATGCTTCAGCCTTCTATGGTCCGTTCCGTGATGCAGCTGACAGTACACCTCAGTTTGGCGATCGTAAAGCTTACCAAATGGATCCGGCAAACCGTATGGAAGCTTTACGTGAAGCAGAATCTGATTTAATGGAAGGCGCTGATTTCATCATTGTGAAGCCTGGAATGCCGTATCTCGATATCGTCCGAGATGTGAAAAATAATATTAATCTTCCACTCGTTATTTATAATGTGAGCGGGGAATATTCCATGGTGAAAGCAGCCTCACAAAATGGCTGGATTGATGAAGAGCGAATTGTCATGGAAATGCTAGTT
Source organism: Bacillus sp. JJ1532 (assembly GCF_036965085.1). Classification (NCBI taxonomy): domain Bacteria; kingdom Bacillati; phylum Bacillota; class Bacilli; order Caryophanales; family Bacillaceae; genus Bacillus; species Bacillus sp. JJ1532. The sequence continues at coordinate 76,409 of NZ_JBALOW010000016.1, read as the reverse complement.
GGAATGAAGCGTGCCGGCTGTGATTTAATTATTACGTATCACGCTAAAGACGCGGCTAGATGGCTGCGGAACCAGTAGTTGTAAAACCTGATGAGCTGGCTTAATAAAGCCCTTCAGTGCAGGAAAAAGGTCAGAAGGGCGTTAAGAGGGCTTTAAAACGCCATTTAGTGCAGGAAAACAGGTCAGAAGGGCGTTAAGAGGGCTTTAAAACGCCATTTAGTGCAGGAAAACAGTTCAGATGGTAGTTAAAGGGGCTTTATAACCCCCTTCAGTGCCAGAAAACAGATCTGAAGGTAGTTAAAGAGGCTTTATAACGCCATTCTGCATTGAAAAATAGTTCAGAAGGTAATTAAAGGGACTTTAAAACACCCTTCAGCCTTAAAAATTATACTTAAACCGTCTTTAGAAAAACATTAAAACGAGAAGAGGGATTAAATGCGCTCTTACGAAAAATCTATTCAAGCTTTTAAAGAAGCAAGCAGATTGATGCCTGGTGGGGTTAACTCACCTGTGCGTGCCTTCAAATCAGTTAAAATGGATCCGATTTTTATGGAAAGAGGAAAGGGATCCAAAATTTATGATATCGATGGCAATGAATATATTGACTATGTTTTATCATGGGGGCCTTTAATTCTAGGGCATTCGAGTGATCGTGTTGTTGAGGCAATAAAGAAGGTAGCTGAAATGGGAACTAGCTTCGGTGCACCAACCGTTCAAGAAAATGATCTGGCCAAGCTTGTTCAGGAGAGAGTACCTTCTATTGAAGTCGTACGTATGGTCTCCTCTGGTACAGAAGCAACAATGAGTGCTTTAAGGCTCGCACGAGGCTATACGGGCCGAAACAAAATTTTGAAATTTGAAGGCTGCTATCACGGACATGGCGATTCCTTGCTTATTAAAGCAGGATCTGGAGTCGCTACACTTGGACTTCCAGATAGCCCAGGTGTACCAGAAGGTGTGGCTAAAAATACGATTACTGTTCCTTATAACGATTTAGAAAGTGTTAAATACGCTTTTGAACAATTTGGAGAAGATATTGCCTGTATTATCGCCGAGCCTGTAGCTGGAAACATGGGAGTTGTTCCGCCTCTTCCTGGCTTCCTAGAGGGTTTAAGAGAAATTACATCTCAATATGGCGCACTTTTAATCTTTGACGAGGTTATGACAGGCTTCCGTGTTGATTACAATTGTGCTCAAGGCTATTACAATGTTACTCCAGATATCACTTGTCTAGGCAAAGTAATCGGCGGGGGACTTCCTGTTGGCGCATATGGCGGAAAGGCTGAAATTATGGAGCAAATTGCACCAAGCGGTCCTATTTATCAGGCAGGAACCTTGTCTGGAAATCCATTAGCCATGACGGCTGGCTATGAAACATTGAGTCAGCTTACTCCAGATTCATATAAAGAATTCCAGCGTAAAGGGGATTTATTAGAAGCTGGTATAAAAGCTGCAGCAGAAAAATATGAAATCCCTCATACTTTCAATCGTGCAGGCTCGATGATTGGTTTCTTCTTTACAAATGAAGATGTCATTAACTACGATAAAGCCAAATCCTCGAACCTGGATTATTTTGCATCCTATTATCGGGAAATGGCTAATCAAGGAGTATTCCTTCCTCCTTCCCAATTTGAAGGTCTCTTCTTATCCACTGAACATAGTGATGAAGATATCGAAAAAACACTCCAAGCAGCAGAAATTGCATTTTCAAAGCTCAAAGGATAAAGTGAAACTTCAATCAGTGGGGGTATTATCCCACTGATTGTTAGTTGCGGCCCACAGGATGTGGGTCACACAGACGTTGCCACAGGACGTGGCGTTCTTAGTCTGTATTCCAATAATCGGGCTTTTACGGGCAGTTGCTCCGTTAACACTTAATATAAGTACTAATATTAATAATGAGCTTACTGCCCGTTAATCTGCGATAATTTTACTTACTACACTCATCTTTATAGATGGGTGTTTTTTTTTGTAAATTTTTTGCCGAGCTGTGTTATTTTCAATCATAAAAAAATTATCATTCTCATAAAGTGTAAATGACATAGTGATTAAACGTGAAGGGTATGAAAGGAGGAGTCGCTTTGTCTCAAGGAAACCCATCGTCTTTACGATTTTCTTTAGAGGAATCTGTATGGTTTCAAAAAGGACAGGAAGTATCTGAATTAATTTCAATTTCACTTGATCCCGATATTCTTATTCAAGAAAATGATCAATATGTAACGATTCAAGGAGCACTCGAGTTATCAGGTGAATATAAACGGTACGAGACAGCAGAAATAGAATATGAGGATACCTTTACAGCTCCGAAATTTATTCAAGTAGTAGAAGAAAGAGATGAAGGAGTATGTGAATTCACTCACTTCTTCCCAGTAGACATAACGATACCAAGAAATAGAATTGAAAGTGTTCATAATATTGATGTATTAGTCGAATCTTTTGATTATGTTTTTCCTGAAAGAAGCTGTATGAAGTTAACAGCGAATTTGACGATCTCAGGTTTGTACGGGGAACAGCAGCATGCTCCCCAAAGAACAGACGTTGAGGATAAGGAGCCTGCTTATCATATAGAAGTAGCAACGCCTGAATTAAACTGGGATATAGAGGATGAAACAGTTGAGGATAGAGAGCCTTTCACAGAAAAGGAAGACAAAACGATCTTTGTTCCATTTGAGGCTGAAGCGAAAAAACAGCCTGAAGTGGCAGTAAGGAATGAGAAAGTTCAGTTAGAGGCTGTTGAGGAAAAGATTGAAATACTGCCGGAGGTCTCATTTTCGGCACAAAGAGGTGAACAAAAACCTCCTTCCGCTGAAGAAATCTATTCAATGCCGAATTTGGAAGAAAGTACTCTTCAGGTAGTCGAAATAGAAATTGATCAGGAATCCAGCAGTGACGAATCTTCTGATCATTTAGCCAAAAAAGCTGCTGCCGAAAAAGAAGTAGCAGATAAAAAGAAGAAAAAGCCAACGAAAAAGAAAAGCATGTCTTTAACTGAATTTTTTGCTCGGAAGTCAGAGGACGATGTTGCTAGGCTAAAGGTGTGTATCGTTCAGTTAGGTGATACGATCGATATCATTGCCGAAAGATATGAAATTCCTGTTCAACGGTTACTCAGTGTGAATCATTTGGAAATTAGTCAGGATATATATGAGGGGCAGGTCCTTTATATCCCAGTTGCTGTTGCCCACAAATAATTTCTAAATAATAGGCTGGGCAGGTAACTATTCACCTGCTCAGTTTTTCTATTTGTCTAGCTCAAGCACTTTGGCGTATACGCTTTTTTATAAAGGCAGGTGATTCTTATGAAAGAGAAGAATCGATTACAGAACGTATATCCGATATTAAAACATTATGCAATTGAACCGCATTTTGTCGAAGAAATGGGTAGGATTCAAAAAATCTATTCAAATAAAGGTGTGTTTGCCTTAAAAAAAATTGATCCTAGAGATGGGGGAGATTTTGTCAAGCACATCCAAAATCTATATCAAAAGGGCTATAATCGAATCGTGCCTGTCTTTCCAACATTAGATGGAAGGTATGCTGTATTACATGAAAATGAACTTTACTACCTCATGCCCTGGATGATGAATGAAGCAAAAGAATTAAGCCATGAACGCAACCATCAGCTCTTTCGTGAACTTGCAAGACTTCATACTTTATCAGCATCTGAATTAAAGATTAGTAAAGAAGACAGAACCGAACATTTTGAAAAAACACTGTTAGAAAGGGAAAAGGAACAGGAGTTTTTGGAAGGATTTATGGAAGCTTGTGAACAAAGAGACTATTTGTCCCCCTTTGAATTAATGTTTGTTCTTTCCTATAACGAAATGCAACAGGCTTTAGATTTTTCTATTAAAAAGCTTAAAGAGTGGCATGAAAAAACGAAGGATCATGATAAGGCCCGAATTGTAACCGTTCATGGGAAAATCTCAGCAGACCATTTTTTATATGATGACAAAGGCTATGGTTATTTCACAAACTTTGAACGTGCTAAGCAAGGTTCCCCCCTACATGACCTGCTGCCCTATTTGTCACGAACGTTGAAAACCTATCCAAAGAGATCAGAGGAATGTATTGAGTGGATTTATACGTATTTGAAATACTTCCCTTTAAAAGAGGATGAATTACTACTGTTTCAAAGCTATTTTGCCCATCCAGGTGCGGTTATTCGTGCAGCCGAGAAATATTACAAAAATCCTTATAGCCATCATGAACGAAAGATTCTTCTGCACTATCAAAGACAATACTGGCAGATTAAAAATACAGAATATGTATTGATGAGGATGGAAGAGATCGAGAGACAAAAACAGGAGGCAAAAGCGCAGGCAGAGGCAGCAGCAGCAGCAAAACAAGAAGGAGCCCAAAATTAAATAGATTTTGGGCCCTATAATAGCTCAAGGCGAAGTGCAACAGCAATTAAAATTAAGACTGCAAGGAAAAGTACGTCAAAGGTAGTTGGAAAAATAATGACTCGTATTCCTTGAAAGCAGCAAAATGGAATAATAAACTGGGAGCAAGCCCCTCTAATTGTTTTTAACCACGGCGGCAGTGTATAAGGATTATACTTTCTTCTCATTTACATGCCCCTTTCCAACTTTTCTCATTTCATATTATGTGTCATCCCCAATGATCGTGCTTTATATTTGGAACAATCCGAATCGCTCAATTGAAAAATCGCTCATGCTGTAAGGCACCAATGGCGTCCATTTGTATAATATATTGATAAAAAGGGAATAATGATTGACGTCAATCCTATTTATTAGGTACTATATTGAATATAATAAATGAACAGCGTGGATAGGGAAGAGTACGATGGCTGATTGCTTTTAGAGAGGAAAACTATTAGCTGAAAGGTTTTCTAAGCAGTTCCGTTGGAAGGTCGCCCTTGAGCTTCTTTCGCGAAAGGATGCAAATTCGAGTAGTGAGGGACGGGAAATCCGTTATCTAGTTAAGAGTCAATCCATTTTAGATTGCAGGCGCGTTTCGGTAAGGTCCTCACTGCTTTTCTATTGTTGATTGAAAAAAAGGTGGTACCGCGAAGCAAACTCCATTCGTCCTTTTATGACGAATGGGGTTTTTTGTTTTTTTTAGGATAATTGATGTAATTGAAAGGATGAATGAGATGGAAACTAAGGAATTAACGATGCCGACCAAATATGACCCTCAATCAATTGAACAGGGACGCTATGAATGGTGGCTAAAGGGAAAATTTTTCGAGGCAAAGGATGATGCGAATAAAGAGCCGTATACGATCGTTATTCCGCCTCCAAACGTTACAGGAAGGCTTCATTTAGGTCACGCATGGGATACGACTCTTCAAGACATTTTGACACGAATGAAGCGAATGCAGGGCTATGATGTTTTATGGCTGCCAGGGATGGACCATGCGGGGATTGCTACTCAGGCAAAAGTAGAGGAAAAGCTTCGCAGTGAAGGAAAAAGCCGTTATGACTTAGGCCGTGAAAAATTTGTAGAAGAAACCTGGAAATGGAAAGAGGAATATGCTAGCCATATCCGCCAGCAATGGTCTAAGCTTGGTCTTGGTTTAGATTATTCACGTGAGCGTTTCACACTTGATGAAGGCTTATCAAAGGCAGTTCGTGAAGTATTTGTCAGCTTATATAATAAAGGGCTAATTTACCGGGGCGAATATATTATCAACTGGGACCCTTCTACCAAAACAGCTTTATCAGATATCGAGGTTATCCATAAGGATGTTCAGGGTGCATTTTACCATATGAGATACCCACTTACTGATGGTACAGGACATATTGAAATTGCGACAACACGTCCTGAAACGATGTTAGGTGATACAGCAGTAGCTGTTCATCCTGAAGATGATCGTTATAAGCACTTAATTGGGAAAACAGTTAAGCTTCCGATTGTTGGACGTGAGATTCCAATTGTTAGCGATGATTATGTTGATATGGAATTTGGTTCAGGCGCAGTAAAAATTACGCCGGCACATGACCCTAATGACTTTGAAATCGGAAATCGCCATAATCTTGAACGAGTTCTTGTTATGAATGAAGACGGCACAATGAATGAAAAAGCCGGAAAGTATAAGGATATGGACCGTTTCGAATGCCGTAAGCAAATTGTTAAAGATCTGCAGGAGCAAGGGGTATTATTCAAAATTGAAGAGCATATGCATTCAGTTGGCCACTCTGAGCGCAGCGGTGCTGTTGTCGAGCCATATTTATCAACTCAATGGTTCGTAAAAATGCAGCCATTAGCAGATAAGGCAGTAGCCCTACAATCAAAGGAAGAAAAAGTAAATTTCGTTCCGGATAGATTTGAAAATACCTATCTGCGCTGGATGGAAAATATTCGTGACTGGTGTATTTCCCGTCAGCTTTGGTGGGGACATCGGATCCCGGCTTGGTATCATAAAGAAACTGGTGAAGTGTATGTAGCACATGAAGCTCCAGAAGATGTTGAAAACTGGGAACAGGATAAAGATGTCTTAGATACATGGTTTAGCTCAGCATTATGGCCATTCTCTACAATGGGCTGGCCCGATACTGAATCAGCGGATTTCAAGCGTTACTACCCAACTGCTTGTCTCGTAACAGGCTATGATATTATTTTCTTCTGGGTATCTCGGATGATATTCCAAGGGCTTGAATTTACGGATCAAAGACCATTTAAAGATGTATTAATCCATGGTTTAGTTCGCGATGCGGAAGGACGTAAAATGAGTAAATCCCTTGGCAACGGTGTAGACCCAATGGATGTAATTGATAAGTATGGAGCTGATTCTCTACGTTATTTCTTATCAACAGGAAGCTCTCCAGGCCATGATTTACGTTTCGGTATGGAAAAGGTTGAAGCAACATGGAATTTTGCGAACAAGATTTGGAACGCATCCCGTTTTGCTTTAATGAATATGGATGGATTAACATACGAAGAAATTGATTTAACGGGAGAAAAATCGGTTGCTGATAAATGGATTTTAACAAGGTTAAATGAAACGATTGAAACGGTGACAAGATTGTCCGACCGTTATGAATTCGGAGAAGTTGGCCGCATACTATACAACTTTATTTGGGATGATTTCTGTGACTGGTATATTGAAATGGCGAAGCTTCCGCTATACGGTGAAGACGAAGCAGCTAAGAAAACAACTCGTTCTATATTAGCTTATGTTTTAGATAATACGATGCGTCTATTGCATCCGTTCATGCCGTTTATCACAGAAGAAATTTGGCAAAACCTTCCTCACGCAGGGGAATCCATTACAGTTGCGGAATGGCCAAAAGTAATTGCCGAATTTACAGATCATCAGGCTGCAGGCGAAATGAAGCTCTTAGTAGAAATCATTCGTTCTGTTCGTAACAGCCGTGCAGAAGTAAACACACCGCTAAGCAAAAAAATCAAAATGATTTTAAAGGCTAAAGACGAGACTGTTCTAAAAACTCTTGAAAATAACCGTGGATACATTGAACGCTTCTGTAATCCAGAAGAGCTAACTGTTGCGATTGAAGTAGAAACACCTGAGAAGGCTATGACTTCTATCGTTACAGGTGCAGAAATTATTCTTCCGCTTGAAGGGTTAATCAATATTGAGGAAGAAGTAGCCCGTCTCCAGAAGGAATGGGAGAAGTTTGATAAAGAAGTGGAGCGAGTTCAAAAGAAACTCAGCAATGAAGGCTTTATCAAAAAAGCTCCGGAAAAGGTAATTGAAGAAGAGAAAGCAAAAATGCAGGACTACAGCGAAAAGAGAGCAGCCGTAGAAGCACGCATTAAAGAATTAAAAGGGGAATAAATTTGGTTGAAGGCGAATCCAATTGTTTGGGTTCGTCTTCCTCGTGCTATTTAAGAATTATTATTAGTTGCGGATATATGAGCTGAGGTGGCGGATATACAGGCCAAAGTGGCGGATATACGAACGAAAGTGGCGGAAATATGTACCAACTAGCGGATATCCCTTCAATCTAGAGATAAATTGATAGAAATAACCAACCTATTTACACATTAAGTGATCTAAATTTTTGAAAACTCACCCAAAAAGTAATAAAACTAGTTATTATTAATAAAAAAGACATACTTAGTGTTTCAGCGTTAGGAGGCAGTAATCATGTTCACAACTTATGAAGAGGCTGTTTCTTGGATTCACTCTAGGCTAAGACTTGGAGTGAAGCCAGGGCTCAAAAGAATGGAATGGATGATGGAAAAACTGGATCACCCAGAGAGAAGGGTGAAATCGGTACATATAGGCGGAACTAACGGCAAAGGGTCAACGGTTACGTATCTGCGCTCAATACTCCAGGATGCTGGTTATGTGGTTGGAACGTTCACTTCACCGTATTTCGAACAATTTAATGAAAGAATATCGCTCAATGGACTGCCGGTTAGCGATGAAGAAATTATTAGATTGGCTAATGATATCTATCCTCTTTCCCTTGAGTTAGAGGAAACAGAGCTCGGCGGTCCAACCGAATTTGAAATTATTACTGCTATGGCTTTTCAATATTTTGGACGAGTAAATCCGGTAGATATTGTGCTTTTTGAAGTTGGCCTTGGCGGCAGATTTGATTCTACCAACATTATTTTACCGATACTTTCCATTATCACAAATATAGGTCTTGACCATACCGGCATACTCGGAGACACACATGCGGAGATTGCTTTTGAAAAAGCAGGAATTATTAAACCAGGTGTAAGTGTGATCACAGCTGTTAAGCAGGAGGAAGCTCTAGAAGTAATCCTCGAAAAAGCAGCAGAGATGAAAGCTCCAGTCTATTCACTTGGAAACGAGATTGCCATTAAAGATCACACTTCAACTCAAACTGGAGAAGTATTTACGCAAAAAACGCCGTTTAAGGTATGGGGAAATCTCGAAATATCAATGGCGGGTAAACATCAGACAGAAAATGCTGCATTAGCCGTTATGGCAGCAGAAGTATTAAATAAACTTTATTCCTTTTTAATCGAGGACGAGCATCTTTATAGCGGGTTAAAAAAGGCTTATTGGCCAGGAAGATTCGAAATCATGTCTAAAGACCCTGCTATTGTCATTGATGGAGCTCATAATGAGGAAGGGATCGCTGCATTTACAAATGAGTTGAAAAATCGTTTTAGCGATAAAAAAATAAACCTCATCTTTACAGCCCTTGCCGATAAAAAGCTAGATAAAATGATTGAGAATCTAGATACAATTGCTGACAAAATTACCTTTGTTGAATTTGACTATCCACGGGCGGCTAAAGCAAAGGAGTTATTTGAATTAAGCGGAAATATGAATAAGGACTTTAATCCTGATTGGAAAGAAGCCATTGAAAAAAATATTAGTTCATTGCAGGATAATGAAATTCTTGCTATAACAGGCTCTCTATACTTTTTATCGGAAATGAAGCCTTTTCTAGCAAAAATATTAAAAAATTGATATGTGACATTTTTTTGAAAATTTGATAAGATGTTCTTGTTACTATTTTCCTATAAACCGATAAAGAGGAGGGGTGTAAGTGATAAGTGCTATAAAGAAAAAGGTAATTTGGGGGCTGTGGCTCTTCATTTTCCCACCAAGCTTATGGCTAATCTATCAGTTATACCCGCCTCATATAGCTGGTGACGGAATTGACATTTTCGTTTTTCTAATTCTTGCGTTCTTTGTAGCAGCAACTCCAATGATTATTAACGGATCACCTATTTTTTTAATACAGTGGGTCGCCTGGGCTGTATTTTTAACATTTGGCTTGTTTGTTGAATTGATTATACTTCAGTTAACGATAATAGTTTTATTCATAAGAGTTAAATTAACAAAAGAACAATTTTTTCGGATTCCTTTAAATTCACTTATGTTTATGTTCGTTTCTTTCCTGAGCGGTGCAATTTATTACGTGCTTGGCGGCAGCTCTGGTGTAAGATTGGCGGACATGGATCATTCTTTTTTGCTGATCCCTATTTATCCGATTCTCTATTATGTTTTCAATCATTTCTTTATTTGGATCATTAATTTGGTTCTTTATAATGGGAAACGGGAGACATTTGGAATTGATTTTATTTGGGAAACTGTTACAACAATTATTACTTTCCCGATGGGTTTTGTACTTTTTATTCTATATAAAGAATTGGGACTAGTTGCACTTATTTTTGTCGGAATTCCATTTGCGAGCCTTTCGATTATTTTGAATCTTTATTACTCTAGTAAAAAAATCAATGAATTATTGCACAATGCTACGGAGATCGGCCATCAGCTAGCGGAAAGATTAAATGTAGATGCCGTCCTGGATTTATTTATTCAGAAGCTGACAGAAATGCTGCCTGTCGATTATGCTTACATTCTCGATATTATTGATAATGAAGAATTACATTTAATTCGTCAGGTTGAAAAGGGAGAAAAAAAATTTTCAGCGATTGAGCCGCTTCGGAAGAATGAAGGGATTAGTGGTCTCGTCTGGGAACAAAAAAGCGCAGCGCTTTTCAACTCCCAAAAAGAATGGAAGGGTATTGTGAAAGGCTATATGCCAGAAAAGGTAGAAAGTGTTTTAAGTGTGCCGATTATCCGAAATAGTGAGGTCATTGGAGTTCTCTTTCTTGCATCCTCTACAAAAAGGGCTTATGAAAAATCCCAGCTCATGATTGTCGATATACTATGCTCCCACTTTGCTATAGCACTCGAAAATGCAAGAAATTATGAAAAAACAAAAGCACAAAGTGAACGCTGTGCCTTAACAAAGCTATACAATTATCGTTACTTTGAAAATCTTCTTAGCTTCGAATTCGAAAAGTTGAAAAATCAGGAAAGAGAAGTAATCTCTCTGATTATCCTAGATATTGACCATTTCAAATCGGTAAACGATATGTATGGTCATCAAAGCGGGAATGAAATTCTGTACCAGCTTGCCAATCTTTTAACAGACCTAATTGGGCAAAGAGGTACAATTGCACGTTACGGGGGAGAAGAATTCGTCATCCTTCTTCCAAATGTAGAAAAAAGCAATGCTGTCAAAATAGCTGAACATGTAAGACAAACAATCGCAGACTATATTTTTACCCTCGAACACCATATCGGTAAAAACGAAAAAATCCAGCAAGTCCATATCACCGCCTCCATCGGGGTCGCCGCTGCCCCTCAAGACGCAGACGAACCCCTAGCACTCATTCGCCACGCGGATCGGGCTTTATATGTCGGGGCGAAACGAGCGGGGAGGAATCGAGTGGCGGAGTATGTGAAATAGGCAGGGACCTCGCACAATAGGTTCCCTGCCTTATTTAATATTATTCAATAATTAAAAACGAAAGTAGAGATTAGGTGTGTATTCCTACATTAATATTCAACAGAAAAGGTTTTATTATCAACGTTCCATTTTCCTAAAGGTGAATTTGAACATGGGTTTGGAATTTCAAAAGGAATAAAGTTTGATCCATCGATTATATAAGCATTTCCCCGAATGCAAAACTTGTGCTTTTTAAAATCTTCAAGCTCTTTATTTTTATTCTTATTTAACTGAAAAAAGTAAGCGTCTCCATCGATATTAATTATTGCCTTTGATCCAAGTATTACTAATTTATCTTTAAAGAATGCTGTTCCTCCTATATCTATTTTCCCGTTTCCAATTAAAGTTACAGCCTTTTCAAATATTACTGAATCACTATAAGTTAAACTTTTACCTTTTATAGAGTTAGTTACTACCATCGTATTTTTAGGTATGGAGTTTTCTCCGATAGACTGACCGATACTATCTTTATTAACAGTTATTTCCCCTGTTAAAATTGTAGTTTTAGAATCACTTTTAACTTCACTAGTAAAAACAATTAATAAACTATTATTAGATTGACATTCTCCTACACTAGGTGCTTCAGAAACTTTAATATTGTACTCATAATTTTCAACCGAAAACTTGCCAGAATATACTTCCTTAACTATAGGATTCCCTTCCAATAAGTTTTCACAAAATCTGTCATTAAAGTATTTAATAATTTCTTCCTGTGTTGGTTTTCGCTCAGTTTTTTTATTGTTAATTGTCTCGTAAATCTTACTATCTTCATATAATTTGGTTAGGTTTTCTGACACATTATAGGCATTATGTAGAGAATTAGTAAATAAGGTATCATAGTGCGTTATTCCCATCTCAGCTATATCAGTTGATACGTTTATTTTTTCTGTATTATTAATGTGTATCCGTGAATTTACGGTGGAACTCATAATAACAAGAGAAAAAACTGAAATTAAAGTAATGATGAGAAGTACTACAATAAGTGATGAGCCTTTCTCATTTTTCATAATCCCACTCCTAATACTTATTAATCATAGTATTAATTTCATAAGTCTGTCCAATATCGTTAGAAAGTGTAATTTTTAAGTATAGTGGTTCAAATGTTGTAATATTTTTAGCCTCATTCTTTATTTCACATTTGTTCCTGTTTGCATCTATAATCTCCTCGTTACATGCAAAAAAACTAGTTATTTTGATATTTTGATTTGTTAGATAATTAAGTGGTTCACTTTCATTTAATCCGATAAAGCCCGATCCCTGGTAAGACTTTAATATAAAAACGGAGTTTGCTAGATAGGTTTTTTTTATAGTAGTTACTATTAAATTTGCTTCTTGCCGTAATAAGTTTTTTTCGGATAAGTTTTTATAATTCTTATTTACACTTACAAGAACACCATATATAGAACCTAAAATAATAATTGAAATTGTCAATGTTGCTAGTAATTCAATTAAGGTTAACCCTTTTTCAGAATTTATTTTCACTATTCTGCACCTCTTATATATGTATNNTGTATAGGTTACAGCTTCATCTTTATTATTCTCTGGATTTCTTACAATTATCTTTACTTGTATTAAATTATTAAATTCTCTTTTTTTATTAAATTCCATGGTTATCTTAAAATTGGATTTAATATCTTGATTTAATATAGTTCTAAACTCTTCCGTTTTATTAGTAATGCTGCCTGTTTTACCATTATTAATATCCTTTTGAATATTCTCAGGAAAAATAATAAATTCTTTCTTATCCTTTTTCTCTTTTTCTCTTTCTTGCAATATATTTAATACCATTTGAGCAGTATTAGCCGCAGAGAATTTTTCTTCATTTTTCTTTATAAAAAAGGCTGATTGAGAGAAGAATGTCATGAATGAGATAAAAATAATGGTGAGTATTAATATGGATAGCAGTAATTCCAGTAAAGTAAACCCTTTTTGATTCATTTCTATCCCTCCAACTCAAAGAAAGTACAATCTTCTCAAACACTCTCATTTATTATACAATATGAATCATCCATGAAAAGTTCTATTTAGGTCTTTTTTAGTAGTTTTTGAAAAAATGTAACATTTTGCCTGCAGTTTTTGTGATAAATTGGGATTATAATTTTTTTGGGGGTGTAGAGGAATGATAACTGCTATATTTTTGATAGTTTCGTTGTTAATTCTTACGCCCGTATTGCTTTTGCTGCCGATTGGGTTTCCTAAGAAGTGGAAACTTGTTCTTATTGGTGTTGCATTCTTACTAGCAAATGTAGGACTAATGGCTAATATGCAATTACCAATATATCAAACGATATTGATTATTTTTCTGCTTTGTTTTTTAATTACCCTTTTGATAGAGAAAAGAATAGTGAATGTTACTCAAACGAAAGTAGATTCTAAGCCGATAGAGAAGAAAATCATATCCATAGAAAAAGAAACTTTACATAGAGAAGATGAGAAACCAAATATAGTCATAGAAAAAGAAGCTTTACCCACTGTGCTAAATGAAGTAGCTGCAGCTAGCGAAATTCCTCAAGAAGAGGATGACTTAATGGAGCAGGAAAATTCTCTCTATGAGGAAGACGAGGCTTCTGAGGAAATTCAAATAGTTGCACAAAAAATATTTGATACTGAAACTCCGGTAGATCCTCTAGACTTAGATGAGGATGTTTCATTTCTAGAGAATCGGGTAGCAACGATCACTACTAATGGAGACGTGAGCAGTACAAAGCATCAGGAGAATAATTCTGAAAACGCTTATATGTCAGAAATTGAGAAATTACTCGAAGAAAATGATATAGGGTATGAGGAAACAGAAGAGATGCCTAAAACAATTGATCATGTTCCTCAACCTGTAATGGAAGAATTAGAGGAAATTGTGTTTACTAAAGAGCTTCAAATAGAAGAAGATAATGAGGAAAAAACTGATTTGGATGAAGAAATTGAGATTGAAGAACTAGTATTTCATAAATAAGAGATAAGCAATTGAAGGGGAGTTGGCTAGGTGAAAAACAAGCAAGGAATTAAAATTTTTATTGTGCTTTTCCTTTCTACATTTTTTATCTTTGCCTTCTCGCATTACGGTGCTTCCGCTTTCAATTCGATTATCAATAATGCTGACAACTTTGATGAGAATACAGTGGTTGGAAATGTTAACATTTCGGGCAAAAATGAATCAGAGGCGATGAAAGCTGTAGATGAGCAGCTAACCCTTTGGTTAAATGAAATGGTAATAAATATTCATTTTAAAGAAAATCAGATTCAGTTAGACAATGCTTTGTTTCGTTTTAATATTACTGAATCAGTTAAAACAGCACAAAATGGGCAGCAGAATACGGTAATTGTCCAATTTGAAGAGAACACGTTAGAAGATTCTATCTTGAATTCTTACCCTTTAATAGATTCCCGATCTATTGATTTTGAGAAATTACAGACAGATTTGTTAAAAAGTGCAACACGATTACAATCTGAACAACTTGAATTAAAGCTTGAAGACTATATTACAAGTTCAAGTATTAATGAAGATGTTGTAATTCATGAAGTTCAAGTTAAAACAGATGTAGTTTATTTTAGCAGTATATTAGAAAAGCCTATTGAGATTCCAGCTAATAATAGGTTCTCTTTACTTAAGCTAATAGAAGAAAAAGGGTTTAACAATATGTCTGCAGATGCTCTAAATGCCATAGCCTCTGGCATATATCAATTAATTTTGCCGACTAACTTTGCAATTATTGAAAGAAATATCGGGAATGAAAAGCCTGAATATATTCCATTAGGTTTTGAAGCAAAAGTAGATTCACAAAAAAATATCGATCTTATTTTTGTTAATCCGAATGAAATACCATACGAAATTAATATGCAGTTTTTTGACAGTGTGTTAATCCTTTCGCTCAAAGGGAAATCCTTTTTAAATAAGTATGAGGTTATTTCAAATGATGAACAAAGCTTTAAACCCAAAATTATAAAACAGTATAATTCCTTGTTAAAGCCTAGTGAAAAAGTGGTTGAAAGGCAAGGTAAAGAAGGATTATTTATTAAAGTTTTTCGAGAGATTTATGATGAAAAAGGAGCACTTTTAAGAAGTGAAGCTATTTCAGAAGATTTCTATCCTCCAATTCATCAAATTGAAGTGTACGGTCTCATCAATAAAGCCGATGTTGAAGCTAGCAGACAGGCAGAAACTCGTTCCGAAAATACTGAGTCCTTAGATGATAATCAACAGAGTAACAATAGCAATCATATGGATGAAGAAGCAATTGGAGAAGTGATTAAATCAAATAGTGATCTCTGGGGCAAGCCATTTGAAAAAATGAAATAATCATATAAAGCAGGGATAGTATATGAAACAAAATCGGCAGCGGCTTGGTGATTTACTTGTAAATGCTGGCCTTATTACAGAAGAGCAGCTCCTAGTAACATTAAAGGAAAAAAGTAATGGGCAAAAGCTTGGTGATGCCCTTCTTCAAAGGGGATTTATTACAGAACAGCAGCTTATTGAAGTACTTGAATTCCAGCTCGGCATTCCACATATAAGCCTGTATCGCTATCCATTTGATACAAAGCTATTTAATATTATTCCAAAAGAGATAGCAAAGCGTCAGCTCTTAATTCCTATGAAAAGAGACGGGGACAAGCTGTTTGTCGCTATGGCTGATCCAATGGACTTTTTTGCAATTGATGATTTACGTCTGTCAACAGGATTCCAGATTGAAACGGCCATTGCAACGAAAGACGATATTTTAAGAGCGATAAACAAGTATTATGACATCGATGAGGGCTTTGAGGAGCTACTGGGTGATGATTCGCAAACTGAGACAGTTCAAGAAGAAAAGATAACAGATCAGGATTCACCAATTGTAAAATTAGTGAACCAAATATTATCGAATGCAGTTACGATGAAAGCTAGTGATATTCACATTGACCCACAGGAAACGAAGGTTGTTGTTCGTTACAGAATTGATGGGGTCCTAAGAGTAGAACGTGTTCTTCCAAAGCATATGCAGGGTGTTCTGATTGCTAGGATCAAAATAATTGCAAACCTAGATATTACAGAGCACCGCATCCCGCAGGACGGGAGAATAAAAGTAAACCTTGACTTCCATCCTGTTGATTTACGTGTTTCTACATTGCCTACTGTATTTGGCGAAAAAGTGGTTATGCGGATTCTCGATTTAGGCAGCTCTTTAAATGATATCAACAAGCTAGGCTTCAATAAATTAAATTTAAAGCGATTTAAAGACATGATCGAAAAGCCAACGGGAATTGTTTTGTTAACAGGCCCTACAGGTTCTGGGAAATCATCCACTTTATATGCGGCATTAAACCAGTTAAATAGTGAAGAAGTGAATATTATTACGATTGAAGATCCGGTTGAGTACCAACTTGAGGGTATTAATCAAATTCAAGTAAATTCCAATATTGGGATGACATTTGCGGCAGGATTGCGCTCTATTCTTCGCCAAGACCCAAATATCATTATGGTTGGTGAAATTCGAGATAAGGAAACAGTTGAAGTCGCTATACGAGCTTCACTTACAGGGCATTTAGTATTAAGTACTCTCCATACGAACGACTCTATTGGTACCATTACTAGATTAATGGATATGGGAGTAGAGCCTTTTCTAGTTGCTTCGTCACTTAGTGGAATTGTTGCCCAAAGACTTGTCAGGAGAATTTGCCGAGATTGTGCAGAGGTTATTGCACCTTCTAAGCGAGAGGTAGAGATTTTTGCAAAAAGAGGGATGAGTGTAAATAATGTCACTCGCGGTCGAGGCTGTTCATCATGTAATATGACAGGCTACAAAGGTAGGATTGCCATTCATGAGGTGCTTGTCGTTAGTGATGATATACGACGCACGATTATGAATGGAGAATCAATTACTAGATTAAGAGAATTAGCAATAAAAAATAAAACGATCTTCCTTATCGATGATGGCTTGTTAAAGGTAAAACAAGGACTCACTACTACTGAAGAAGTATTACGAGTCGCGATACTTGAATAGGGGTGCGAGGAATGAAGGAAAAAATAGATTATTTATTACGCGCCGCATTTGAATTGAAAGCATCAGATTTGCATTTAACCGTTGGTGTTCAGCCAATTCTTAGAATAAATGGAGACTTGAAAAAATACGGAAAAGAACCATTATTGCCTGACGAAACGGAAGGCATGGCAAGGGCGATTATTCCTAAGCATATGTGGGAGCAGTTTAAGGAAAAGGGAGAATTGGATTTCTCCTATGGTATTCCGGGTGTTTCCAGATTTCGTGTGAATACATATCACCAAAGATCGTGTATAGCAATGGCTATTCGGGTTGTACCGACAAAAATTCCAACGATTGAGGAGTTAGAGCTGCCGAATATTTTACGAAAAATAGCCGAAAAGCCACAAGGCCTTGTCCTAGTGACTGGCCCAACAGGAAGCGGTAAATCTACGACACTAGCTTCAATGATCCAGTATATGAATGAAACGATGCGAAAGCATATTATCACACTCGAAGATCCAATTGAGTATTTGCATAAGCACGGCAATTCAATTATTGATCAGAGAGAGGTTGGCTTTGATACGAAGAATTTTGCCAATGGCTTAAGGGCGGCATTACGCCAGGATCCTGACATTATTTTAGTTGGTGAGATGCGTGATTTGGAAACTATTCAAACTGCGATTACGGCTGCTGAAACGGGGCATTTAGTGTTAGGGACATTGCACACATCCAGTGCGCCATCGACAATAAATCGGATTATCGATGTATTCCCACCTTCTCAGCAGCCGCAAATTCGAATTCAGCTTGCTTCTGTTCTAGTGGCGATTATTTCACAGCGGCTCTTTCAACGAGAAGATATTAAAGGCCGGAAAGCTGCAACTGAAATATTAATTAATAATTCGGCAGTAGCTAATCTTATTCGAAATGAAAAAATCCATCAAATCGTGAATATTATGCAAACGTCACGTGGGCAGGGAATGCATACACTTGAGAGCAATATTAAGAGTCTAATTCAGTCCGGCATCATCTCTAAAGACATTGCAGAACCATTCCTGCAGGAGATGTTAACTTAAAATGGGAAGATATAAATATTCCGGCCGAAATCGTAAAGGGAAAATAGAAGGAATAATCAACTCAACATCGAAAAGGGAAGCAATGTTTAAGTTAAGGGAGGAAGGAATTAGGGTTTTAGAGATCGCTGAAGTGCCTGAATCCTTCTTAACAAAAGATATTTCAATTGGAAATCCTGTTAAGCTACAGCACTTTGTTATTTACTTAAGACAATTTTCAACATTATTAAAAGCAGGGATATCTGTAGTAGAATCTACAAAAATACTATCTGTGCAAACGGAAAGTAAAGCGTTGAAAAAAGCGCTGTTGGCTATTGAAGGAGATTTAAGAGAGGGAAATCCACTCTCGGACGCCGCTGCTAAACATAAAAAAATCTTTACTTCGATGTTTATCAATATGGTTCGTGCAGGTGAGGCAGGCGGTAATATGGATGAAACGCTTGAAAGACTTGCTGAACATTTTGAGAAACAGCATAATACTAGGCAGAAAATCAACTCTGCCCTTGCTTATCCAATTGTCGTGGGGATCGTGGCAATTGCTGTTGTTATTTTTCTTTTAGTTTCGGTTGTGCCGACATTTGTTGCAATGTTTGAAGATTTCGGAGGAGAATTGCCAGCCATTACGAAGTTTGTTCTGAGCGCAAGCGAATTTATGCAATCTTATTGGTGGCTAGTTTTAATCTTTTTTATCAGTTTGGTAATTATGATTATAATCCTGAGGAATAATTCGAAGACAAGATATTATTTAGATTATATAATTCTAAGAATCCCTATATTTGGAAAGATGCTGCAAAAAGCAGTAATCGCAAGAATGACAAGGACATTAAGCTCGCTATTTACGAGTTCTGTCCCCATATTACAGGCCATGACGATAGTTGAAAAGGTTGTTGATAATGAAGTTATGGCAAGGGTTATACGGCAATCAAGAGCTTCTCTTGAAAAAGGTCAATCATTAACAGAACCAATGAAAAAGCACTGGGCCTTTCCTCCTCTCCTAACACAAATGATCGCTATTGGGGAAGAAACAGGTGCTTTGGACGCCATGCTTGGTAAAGTAGCTGATTTCTATGAAAAAGAGGTAGAAAACAGTACTGATAGAATTAAATCTCTTATTGAACCGTTAATGATTGTTTTCCTTGCGGGCATTGTCGGAACGATTGTGACATCCATAATGGTTCCAATGTTTGAGATCTTTAATCAGGTCGGATAATGTTTTCAAAAAATTAACATTTTATATCTATTATTTTTATTAGCGTCTAGTATAATTAAATTTAGGTCTTATGTCATAATTTGATATTAATAGAGAGGGAGATTAGTATGTTGAAAAGAATTGGAAAGAGATTGAAGGATCAGCGTGGGTTGACGTTGGTTGAATTGTTGGCGGTAGTTGTAATTTTGGGGATTATAGCGGCTATTGCAGTTCCAAGTATCGGAGGTATAATTGAAAAGTCTAAAGAAGATGCAGTGAAGGCTGAGGCAGTACAAGTTTTAAATGCAGCAAAGCTTTATACAGCTTCTAATAACGTTGTAGGATCAATTACCTTATCACAAGGAACCGCTGCAGGAACGGGGGTTGGTAACTTGGATAATTTTTTAGATAACCCAGGCCCTTATTCCATTACTATTACTAATACAGCTGGGAATGTAGACTATACAGCTGTTTCAGTTACAAAAAATAATATAACAATGACATTTGCTACTGAACAAGTAGTATTAGATGGTAAACCAACAACAACTACAAAAAAATAATTGTTGAAATAGAATATTAAAAATATAGGAGTATTAGGTTGATTTTACTTATAATTTTTTTATATGGAATATTTCTCGGCTCCTTTTTCAACGTGGTCGGCCTCCGAGTCCCACAAAACCAATCCATTGTGGCACCGCGTTCAGCCTGTCCTAATTGCCATCATCAGCTCAAACCTCATGAGCTGATACCGGTTCTATCATACATCATCCAAGAGGGGAAATGCCGCCAATGCAAGGTGCGCATTTCTCCTATTTATCCATTAATGGAGCTGCTAACTGGATTGCTGTTTGCGGCAGCGCCGTTAATATTAGGTTGGTCAAGTGAGCTGTTTGTTGCTTGGACGTTAATTTCATTATTTATGATTATTTTTGTATCTGATATCAAGTATATGATTATCCCTGATAAAGTTTTACTCGTGTTTACAGGGATTTTTTTATTAGAACGGATTCTTATTCCTCTTGAACCATGGTGGAATTCCCTCCTAGGGGCAGCTGTTGGTTTTTCCCTCCTGCTTTTTATCGCAATTATTAGTAAAGGAGGTATGGGGGGAGGAGATATTAAGCTTTTTGCCCTTATTGGCCTTGTGGTTGGATTGAAAGTAGTTCTATTATCTTTCTTTCTAGCAACCTTATATGGGGCGGTTTTTGGTATAATTGGATTATTAACCGGGAAGCTGAAAAGGAAAAATCCAATTCCGTTTGGTCCGTTTATTGTTGCAGGAACACTGACTGCCTATTTTTATGGAGATTTGATCCTCGAAAGTTACTTTCGCTTATTTGCATCTTGATTTTAGTAAGGGGTTTAATAAATGGCACTTTCCCTTTTTTTGCGAAAAAACCGTATCATTAATCTGATTATTAATGACTATTCGATTCGGTTTGTCGAATTGAAGCAAACGAATCCGCTTAGTATCCACAGATGGGGAGAGCGGTTTATTCCGTTTGGGATTGTCAGAGACGGAAAAATAATTGACCATGAAACATTAGAAATGATTCTTGAAGAATGTCTTGCTGATTGGAAAATTCAGAAGCGCGCTGTTCGATTTATCGTTCCTGATTCCTTTGTCATTATTCGAAAGGTAAATATTCCTGGCGATGTCAAGGACGATGAAACCAATGGCTATTTATATCTAGAACTTGGCACTATTATTCATCTTCCATTTGATGAGCCTGTATTTGACACGTATACGGTGAGAAAAGAAAAAGATAAAAAAGAAATTTTAATATTTGCTGCACAGGAAGAGAATGTCTTAGACTATGCTGGACTACTCACGAATGTAAAGCTCGTTCCTGAAGCTGCTGATGTTTCTTCACTTTCTCTTTATCGGCTTTATCATCATTTAGGGATGCCTGATCAAGATGAGCAGCTCTTAATGATTCAATTTGATATTAATATGGTAAACCTCTGCATTTTTGAGAACCAGCTACCTCTATTTATGCATCATTTAGTATTCGATTTTGAAGAAGATAAATGGGAGATCAAATCAGGCAGGAACGGGTCACATGAGCTTCAATATAACGGGGATCCAGAGGATTTGCTTTTTCAACTTGAGGACATATATAAAGAGATAAGTAAATTCATGGATTTCTACCGATATTCAATTAATCAGGGAAAACAGCAGGTAACCAAAATTTTCTTAAATGGTGATCATCCTTACCTTGATATCATCAAAAAAGAAGTGGAAAACCGATTTGACCTTCCACATCAATCGATTAATGCAAACTCAATTCCTTCAGCAACAGAAGAAAAGCTGCCAAGATCTCATTATCTGACTCTTGGGCTTGCATTGAAAGAGGTGTAAGCATGCTCATCGAAATCAACCTATTGCCAAAAAAGGAATCGAGGAATAAATCTCTTGTCATGTCAGCTTGTGTGTTGGTTTTTATTTTGCTTTTGGGAATCGGATCTGCTGTTTGGGTTGGGCAAAGTTATAAAGGAAAAATTGACTCTATTTCACAGCAGCAAGCACAAATACAGAAATTAATTGCTGTGGAGCAAGAAAAAGTGGCCAATGCGGAGTCCCTTAATTCATTGGAAGAACTCGAAAAGGCAGTAAGTTGGGCTCAAGATTACCCGATCAAAACAGTACCTATACTTAGGAAGTTTACCGCCCTATTACCAGAAAGAGGCTTTGTTCAAACCATTAACTACGAGGAAACGGGTAATATTGTGTTAACTGTTCAGTTTGATACAAGTCGCGAAGCGTCCTATTACTTAAAATCAATGCTGGATTCAGAATGGATTGAAGATGCTACTATCAATACTTTAACCACTATTGATATAACAGAGGAAAATAGCGACCAAGAACACATTTTTGAGCCAGATAAAGAAAAAATTCTGCCTCGTTACCTTGCTGAATACGAGATTATTATAAATCGATCGGTTATTAAACAGGATGTAGAGTTAGTTGAAAATGGGGGGAATGAATCATGACCCTTCTTTCTTCAAAAAAAGAAAAATTTATAGGGATTACTGGCTTTATCATATTAGTCTTAATTTTTTTAGGTATCTACTTTCTTTATATTCAGCCGCTAAGGTCTACGCTAGCCAGTAAACAACGGGAGTTGCAAACGGAGGAACAGCTGCTTGCGGTTATTGAAAGTCAGATTAAAAAAACAGACTCTAATACGTATGAAGGAACAGAAGCACTTCAAAAAAAAATCCCCGTAAAGCCGCTGGTTGAACAACTGCTTCTTGATATTGAAAAGGCTGAAACTGTATCAGGGAGTTTTGTTTCAAATATGGAGTTTTCAACAGATGAAAAGGAAGAAGATGCACAGGGTGAAACAAATGATTCAATTTTAGAAGAATCGTCAACCAATCAAGAGGAAGAAGAAAATTCAAACATTCCAATGCCAGCTGGGATGAAAAAAACAACAGTTTTACTAACCGTTAAATCCTCTAACTATTTTGAAATGGAGAAATTTATCGAGTCGCTAGAATCAGAAAATAGGATCATCCTTGTTGAGACCCTTAATATTTTCGGTCAGGATGAGATTGTTTCTACAGATCAAGAAAAACAGACGATTGAATCGGAAATAACCATTTCCGCTTTTTACATGCCGGCATTAACTGACCTGAGAGATCAGCTTCCAAAAATGGAAGTTCCAAAGACAAGCGATAAAAAGAATCCGTTTAGCATGTCTGGAAATATTTCAAATAAAGCAAATAAAGAACAATAAAAAATTTGACGAAAATCCCCCGTAACAAGACGACAAAAGTCTTGTTATTTTTTTTTTTCGATATGTTAGGATGAAACATAATCATCAATCGACATGGAAGGAGGACGAATGGTGGAAGGCCGGGAAAAAGGTAGAACCATTACGATAAAAATAAATGGCGAGCATCGGTCCTACGAAGAAAACCTTGTGGAAGAAAATCAAAAAGAGGATATAAAAATTGAGCATTTACAACAGGAAGGCAGAACAGAAAATTGGGACAATATGTCTTTGGAAGAATCGGCAGCCGCTAAGGAAACAGCTGATGATGATAGCTTTGATTGGATTCTGCCAGAAGACACGATAGAAGAAACAGATTTAAAAGAGTATAATATAGCTGCACAAACGAAGAAATCTAGTAAAAAAGGAAATGGGACATTCGGCCAAAGCTTTAAAAAGAATAGGCATAAGGGATTTCTCACATCCGTATTCATAACAGTATTTTTTGCTATTTTACTAGGGACAGGCTTTGGATTTATCATGTTAAAGCTAGTCATCACTGAAAATTCAGCAGAAATTGAACAGCCGGTTATTGCCGAGCCAGCCGTAGAGGAAGTGGTCAAACAACCTGAAGGTTCTGAAACAGCCGTTTTACAACCTCTATCAACCTTTGTTATCCAAGGTGGTGTTTTCTCTAATATTGAAGCAGCTAGGCAAATCGAAGGGGATCACATACAAAAAGGAATCCCTTCAAAGGTTATTGATATAAATGGACAGGCCGTACTTTATTTAAGTATTGCCTCAAGTATTGAAGAAGCCAAAGAAATAGGGAATCAATTCAAGGACAAAGGATATGAAGCTTTTGCAAAACCTATCACTTTAGATGAGAAATCACTAGAGGGGCTTCTAGCAGTGGAGAAAAAAATAATCGATGCTGCCCCCGGTATTTTTCAAGCTATCGCAGAGGGAGCAACGGAAGCAGCTACGAAACAAACATTATCTGATGCTAATGTTGATAAGATAGCAGCCCAAATTGAAAGCATAAAGACCGATAAAGGTGATCAGATAAAAAACAAAGGGATCATTTCTTTAAATAATGAACTAAATCATGCCCATCAACAGTTAATGGCATATAAAGAGTCAAAGGATTCCGCAGCTTTAACAAAGGTTCAACAGCATTTACTTGAATTTTTTTCGGTTTATCAAGCATTGTAAAAGTACATATTTTCGTGTGCATAAAAAAGTAGTTGAAAGGTTAATTATGTTTTATAAATGAAAGTTCAAGTGCCTATATAGTACCTAAATGCTTTTAAGTCTAACAAAATCAAGTTTCGACATTAACCTCCCTTAATCGAATATTTTCTGGGAAATAACGCACATTATTGGAGTCTGTTCTTACTTTTTCGACAGACTCCTTATTTATTTTGATAAGGTAAAGGGTTAAAGTGGTTAATCGCATTAAAGATTTATTATTTGTTGGAATAAAATTGTTTGTCCTGCTGAATTTTGGTACGATATAGATGTATCTCCCGATATGATACAAATTTAAGGTAAGGTGATTATATGAAAAACCTCATTCTAGCCTCTTCTTCTCCACGACGAAAAGAACTTCTTGAAAATCTTCATTTAACCTTTGAAGTATCCAGCAGCGATGTCGATGAAAGCTTTGACCCGGCATTAACACCGGGTGAAATTGTCATGGAGCTCAGCAATAGAAAGGCAAAGGCAGTAAGTTTACAAAACCGAGAGTCATTTGTCATTGGTGCAGATACGGTAGTAGTTCTTGAAGGAGCCGTATTAGGAAAGCCGAAGGACAGAACAGAAGCCTACACGATGCTAAAAAGTCTATCGGGTAAAACTCATTCTGTCTATACAGGGGTATCCATAATCGCACCGGAAAAAGAAAAGAATTTCTATGTGAAAACAGATGTGGTGTTTTGGGAGCTTTCAGATGAAGAAATAAATGCTTACATTGACACCAGTGAACCCTTTGATAAGGCAGGAGCATACGGGATTCAAGGCTTCGGAAGCGTTCTCGTCAAGGAAATCAATGGCGATTATTTTTCTGTTGTTGGTCTGCCAGTATCAAGGACAGTTCGTGAATTAAGAAATGCAGGATATTCCCAACCATTTCCATAAACAGCGAATTCATCTTAATCTCCCTCGCGCCCATGTGTAAGGGAGGAAATGAAACAATGGAAACACAAAGCTTAATGATCAAGGATTTTCCGCAGGATGAACGTCCAAGGGAACGCTTTATCCAAAATGGACCTCAAAGTTTATCTACCCATGAACTTGTTGCCATCCTTCTTCGTACCGGTACAAAGGATGAATCAGTTCTGCAATTATCTAATAGGCTCCTTACTCACTTTGAAGGCTTACGGCTATTAAAGGATGCAACATTAAATGAAATCACTTCCATAAAAGGCATTGGTACAGCAAAAGCCATTCAGCTTTTGGCAGCCGTTGAAATTGGCAGAAGAATATCCAATTTATCTTATGACGACCGTTATACGATCCGCTCTCCAGAGGATGGGGCAAAATATGTCATGAACGACATGCGCTTCCTATCTCAGGAGCATTTTGTTTGTCTCTATCTAAATACAAAAAATCAAGTTCTTCACAAGCAAACGGTTTTTATCGGCAGCCTAAATGCCTCGATCGTGCACCCAAGGGAGGTATTCAAAGAAGCGTTCCGACGTTCAGCTGCTTCAATCATCTGTGCCCATAATCATCCTTCTGGTGATCCCGCGCCAAGCAGAGAGGACATTGAAGTAACGAAAAGGCTTTCTGAGTGCGGAAAAATAATTGGCATTGAGGTGCTCGATCATCTTATTATTGGAGAAAATAAATTTGTGAGTCTGAAGGAAAAAGGGTATTTATAGCACTATGTTTTTATTTGACGATAAGCTATAATATTGTTTATGCTTTTTTACGTGAATGATTATAATCACCTATTCGAAAAGTAACTTTTTTATGAAAATAAATATACTAGTCAGCTAGCAGCTGGCTCTGTTCATTTTCGCATTTCGTATCAGAAAGGGAGATACAAACGATGTTTGGAACTAAGGATCTTGGAATTGATTTAGGAACGGCTAATACACTTGTATATGTGAAGGGAAAAGGAATTGTAGTAAGAGAGCCTTCAGTAGTTGCTTTGCAAACAGATACAAAACATATTGTGGCTGTGGGGAATGATGCAAAAAATATGATCGGCCGGACACCAGGGAATATCGTAGCACTTCGCCCAATGAAGGATGGGGTTATTGCTGATTATGAGACAACAGCCGTCATGATGAAATACTATATTAAGCAAGCAAATAAAAGCAAAGGACTGTTCTCTGGAAAGCCATATGTGATGGTTTGTGTACCGTCAGGGATTACTGCAGTTGAGCAACGTGCAGTTATAGACGCTACTCGTCAGGCAGGTGCTAGAGATGCATACCCAATTGAGGAGCCCTTTGCAGCGGCAATTGGTGCAAATCTTCCTGTATGGGAGCCTACTGGCAGCATGGTCGTTGATATTGGTGGAGGAACAACTGAGGTAGCGATCATTTCTTTAGGTGGTATTGTAACTAGCCAGTCCGTTCGTGTAGCTGGAAATAATATGGATGAAGCGATTATCAATTACATTCGTAAACACTATAATCTTTTGATTGGTGATCGTACATCTGAAACGATTAAGGTCGAAGTTGGTTCAGCGGGTGATCCTAACGGTATCGATAATATTGAAATACGCGGACGTGATCTTTTAACTGGACTTCCTAAGACTATTGAAATAACAGCTGAGGAAATTTCTAAAGCTCTGCATGACACAGTTTATGCCATTGTTGACGCTGTAAAAGTAACACTAGAGAAAACGCCACCAGAGCTTGCAGCAGATATTATGGATCGCGGGATAGTTTTGACTGGCGGAGGCGCCTTACTTCGAAACTTGGACAAGGTAATTAGTGAAGAAACGAAAATGCCAGTATTAATTGCTGAAAATCCGCTTGATTGTGTAGCGATTGGTACGGGAAAAGCACTGGATCACATTGATTTATTTAAAAATAAATCAAGGGATTCCCGTTAATATCATGATTGAAGCCCATTCACCTAAAATAGTGACTGGGCTCCAATCGTGTTTATGATAAGACAGTTCCTAGATCTTGTTTTAGATATACAATGCTCTTCGTACATTTCTTATATAAATAGTAAATTGAGGTGTTAAAAATGCCACAATTCTTTTTGAATAAACGCCTGATTCTTTTGCTTGTTAGCATCATTATTCTCGTGGCATTGATTGGGTTTTCATTAAAGGAACGTGAACAATTAAGCTGGCCAGAGCAATTTATCAAGGATACCACTGGATGGATTCAAACTGCCATTTCACGCCCAACTCATTATGTTGCTGGTTTCTTTGAAAATTTGCAAGACTTGCAAAATACATATACAGAAAATAAAGAGTTAAAAAAGCGGCTGGATGAACTCGCACGTCTTGAAGCAGATGTACAAATGTTTAAAAAGGACAATGCTGAGCTTCGTGAAATTCTTGATAAAAAGGAATCGTTAAGTGAATTTGATCCAATACAAGCTACAGTAATTGGAAGAAACCCTGACCGATGGACCGACCTTCTTATTATCAATAAAGGGTCTAAAGATGGCATTAAACAAAATATGGCTGTCATTACTGCAAATGGTTTGATCGGGAAGGTGAAAAGCAGTCAGCCTCTAACTTCTACAGTACAGCTATTAAGTGCGATGGATCCGACAAATCGTATATCGGCTGAAATTCAGGCAGATGGAAATAGCTATTATGGCCTAATTGAAGGATATGACAAAGATAAAGGACTTCTATTACTGAAAAGGATTCCATTTGATGCAAAAGTAGAAAAGGGGCAAAATGTCATTAGCTCCGGTAAGGGCGGGGTATTTCCAAAGAATCTTCCGATTGGAAAGGTAGTTGAAGTTGCACCTGCTGAATATGGACTAACTTTAACAGCTTATGTGAAGCCAGGGGCAAATTTATATGATATTGAGCATGTGATGGTTGTAAATAGGAAAGCTTTACAGCCTGACTTGGAAGAAATGATAGATGATAAGGAGGAGGAACTGTGAGAAAATTCCTTCTTCCTCTTTTATTCATTTTGATTTTCATTGCAGAAAGCATTTTTGTAGAGCTAATGCCTGAAAAAGCTTTTGGAGAAGCTTATATTATTGTGCCCAGGTTTTTAATAATTGCTTTAACTTTTCTAACAGTTTATGGACCTGGAAAATATGGGATCATTTATAGCTTCTTTGTTGGACTTCTATTTGATATTGTTTATACCGAAATTATCGGGATTTATTTGTTTATGTTGCCATTAGTTTCCTATATTATTCTGAAGCTAATGAAAATATTACAAACCAATATTGTCATTGTTTCAATTGTTGCCTTGATTGGGGTGCTGCTTCTGGAGTTAGGAGTTTATGAAATGTATTTCCTAATTCATCGAACCAACATGCCATTTTCTACTTTTATGTCACTTCGTTTTTTGCCAACAGCGATTTTTAATTTAATTTTTATTATTATTGCAGCTTATCCACTCAAAAAGCATTATGATAAACTAGTAGCAAGCTTGGATATATAATACCGTTCATTGTAAAAATTAAATTCCCACACTTTCTATCAATGAATTCTTATCTTAAAAAGGATTTTTTAGTCTTTCTGTCGAATT
Organism: Bacillus sp. JJ1532; assembly: GCF_036965085.1. Lineage (NCBI taxonomy): Bacteria > Bacillati > Bacillota > Bacilli > Caryophanales > Bacillaceae > Bacillus > Bacillus sp. JJ1532. The sequence goes on along the minus strand of NZ_JBALOW010000016.1, from coordinate 47,559 downwards.
CTTTTTATTTATGGAGCGTATAAAGCGCTTGCGCTTTTCTTATGAGGTGAACATCTTGACATGAAGAAATTCCAAAATATAACGATTAAAGGGACAAAGGATGGGTTAATACTCCATCTCGATGATTCCTGTTCTTATGAAGATTTAAAAAAAGAGTTAGATATTAAGCTTTCTGAAAGCTCGAGATCACGTGAAGATCGCCTAATCACAGTAAAGGTTCAGGTTGGCAACAGATATTTATCGAACGATCAGGAAGAAGAACTAAAAGAGCTAATTCGACAAAAGAAAAATCTTGTTGTAGATTCAATCATTTCCAATGTCGTTTCGAAAGAAGAAGCAGCAAAATTAAAAGAAGAAACCGAAATTATACCTATTGCTAGAATTATTAGGTCTGGTCAAGTATTACATGTACAAGGCGATCTCCTCCTCGTTGGGGATGTTAATCCTGGAGGGACAGTGATTGCAGGCGGAAATATTTATATTATGGGGACCTTAAAGGGGATAGCACATGCGGGCTTTTATGGAAATAAAGAAGCAATTGTTGCAGCATCTAGCATGAAGCCTTCACAATTGCGCATTGCATCTTGTATAACAAGAGCTCCTGATCAAAATCAGGACCAGGAAAAAAGAGAAATGGAATGTGCTTACATAAATGAACAAGATCAAATAACAGTAGATAGATTACAAGTGTTGATGCATCTAAGACCAAACATTACGAGATTGGAAGGGGGACAATAGGATGGGAGTAGCAATTGTCATAACATCAGGTAAAGGTGGAGTTGGAAAAACGACAACTTCAGCTAATATTGGAACAGCTTTAGCTCTGCAAGGAAAAAGAGTTTGCCTCGTCGATACAGACATTGGCCTCCGTAATTTAGATGTGGTGATGGGACTTGAAAACCGTATTATCTATGATTTAGTCGATGTATTAGAGGGACGGTGCAAGATTCATCAGGCACTTGTAAAAGATAAACGGTTTGAAGATCTGCTTTATTTATTGCCTGCCGCACAAACGAGTGATAAAACCGCAGTCACTCCTGAGCAAATGAAGGTACTCGTTAATGAATTAAAGCAAGACTATGATTATATCATTATTGATTGTCCTGCAGGTATTGAGCATGGATACCGCAATGCAGTTGCAGGTGCTGATAAAGCAATTGTTGTGACAACACCAGAAGTTTCAGCTGTTCGAGACGCAGACCGTATTATTGGTCTGCTTGAAAAAGAAGAAAATGTTGAAGCGCCAAGGCTAGTGATTAACCGGATCCGCAGTCAAATGATGAAAAATGGGGATATGCTCGATGTGGATGAGATTGCCGCTCATCTGTCTATCGAATTAATAGGCATTGTGGCAGATGATGATGAAGTCATTAAAGCTTCAAATCACGGAGAACCAATTGCATTAAACCCTAATAGCAAAGCTTCTATTGCTTATAGAAACATTGCCCGCCGAATATTAGGAGAATCGATTCCCCTCCAGCCTCTGGAGGAAGATAATGTAGGCGTTTTCTCAAAAATTAAAAAGTTTTTTGGTGTCAAGTAAAAGTCAGGGAAATTCCTTGGCTTTTTTATTTTAAATAAATAGCCTCTCGTTTCTTCTTCTAGAAGATTCAATTTATTTCAAGTCATACTCCCATTGGACAACTCATAGACTTGTACAAAAGAATCGTAAGGGAATGGTGGGGGCGTATGAGATCACGAGCAGACGAAATACGAAAGCGGATGGAACGAAGAAAAAGAGAACGAGAGCGAATGTCAAAACCGATAACAAAACAAAATCTGTGGACGGAAGATGAAGAAAGATATGGCTTTGATAGGATTTCTTCGTATGACGGCAAAGGGGAAGAAAGCTTTCATCCTTTATTCCGAAAAGAACATTTCTTATTTAAAATACTTGCCTCTGCATGCCTATTTTTAATTATCGCCATCATGTTCAAAAACAATGCTGGAACCTTTGAACCTGCGAGGAACTTTGTCATGAAAGCGATGGAAAATGACTTTCAATTTGTGGCTGTTGCGAATTGGTATGAAGATAAATTCGGCAAACCCCTTGCCCTTTTACCATTTAAGGATGAGAAGGAAGGGAAAAAGGAGTTATCCCCAAAAACGGAGTATGCTTTGCCGGCTTCAGCTAGAATTCTTGAGGATTTTCAAGAAAATGGGCAGAGAATTACAATTGAAACGAGCAAGGATGCTGCTGTTATCGCCATGAGTGAAGGTTTAGTTAAATTTGCGGGGAAAAAGGACGGCTTTGGAAAAACCGTCATTATTAGCCACGCTGATAATAGTGAATCATGGTATGGGAATTTAGAGGAAATTAACGTGAATCTCATGGAGTATGCTGAAAAAGGCACTGAATTGGGTAAGTCAACTGCAATGGAGGATGGAATGAAGGGTTCCTTTTATTTTGCTATTAAAAAGGGTGATGATTTCGTTGACCCGATACAGGTGATCCCATTTGAATAAATTTGCAGGATTGATAAAATATATTTATATTCACCCGCTTCTTTGGGTTGTTATTGGATTAGCTGTGATGACCGCTCATTTTATAGAATTGTCTCTGTTTTTGCTAATAATTTTTGTTCATGAAATGGGGCATGCGGCAGCAGCGTCTTTTTTTTCGTGGAGGATTAAAAGGATTGCCTTGCTGCCATTTGGTGGGGTTGCGGAAATTGAGGAGCATGGAAATCGCCCTTTAAAGGAAGAACTGATTGTTATCCTATCAGGGCCTCTCCAGCACATTTGGATGATGGGGGCTGCTTACCTTCTTTATGAGCTTTCATTTCTTTCAGAAGGCATGTACGAGCTGTTCATTCAGTATAATTTAATGGTCTTATTATTTAATCTGCTGCCCATTTGGCCGCTTGATGGTGGAAAAATCGTTTTTCTATTCTTATCCATCTATCAATCATTTCCAAATGCACATCGGAGAGCTTTGCTAATTTCTGCTGTTTGTACATTGCTTTTTTCAGTTTTTATCTTAATATTTTCACCAATCAATTTAAATATTTGGGTAGTGATCGCCTTTTTGTTATTTTCACTGTACCATGAATGGAAACAAAGCCGTTACGTTTTCATGCGTTTTCTGCTTGAAAGATATTACGGGAAGAATAGTGACTTTCGTCAGCTAAAGCCCATTGTAGTGAAAGAGGATGAAATGGTTATGCATGTGCTTGAGAAATTTCAGCGCGGCTTTAAGCATCCGATTATTATTGAAAAAGACGGGAAAGAAAAGGGTTCAATGGACGAAAACGAGCTTTTACATGCTTATTTTACGGAAAAAATGGTAACATCCCGTATTGGAGATCTACTCTATGTTTATTAGAAGTTAAAGTGAGGAACTATTTTGTATACATTGATTATTAATCATTTAACTAGGGAAAAACGGTTTGCTTTAGTAAAAAATAATGTGGTGGAAAAGCTATTTATTCAACAGCCGAAGCAACAGTCAGCTATAAGCAAAATTTATTTAGGAATAGTTGAAAAAGTGCTACCCGGAATGAATGCCGCCTTTGTGGATATTGGCGAGGAAAAGAGCGGGTACCTACATCGGGATAAAATGGCATCTTTTGTACAGGCAGAGGAAGATGGAGCTAAAAGTGTTTCTTCCTATGCTCATCAAGGCGAAAGGCTGCTTGTTCAAGTAGAAAAGGATGCAGCAGGAACAAAGGGACCGCGTCTCTCTGGTATCATTGAGCTGCAAGGAAATCATTTAATTTACATGCCTCGTGGACGTTATGTCGCCGTATCCAAAAAAATTGAAGATAGCCAAGAAAGAGAAAAGCTGCGGGAGCTTGGCCATGAAATGAAGGAGCCAGAAGAGGGTCTTATTTTTCGAACATCTTCAAAAGGCACACAAAAAGAAATGTTAATAGCCGAGCTTGAACAGCATCGGCTTAAATATAAGGAGATCCTTCAAACGGCTAGTGTTGTAAGAAAGCCAGGATGTGTGCTGGAGCGAAATTCATTGATTGATGAAATTTCTGAGGAGATAGAAAGATTAGAAATAAATGAAATTATTGTGGATGATTCCGCTTTTAAGGTTGAGCTTCAGAAGAAATTTCAATGCTCCATTCAGCTATATAGTGGAAAAGAAAACATTTTTTCTGCTTATAGACTTGAACATGAAATTGAAAAAGCGTTAAAGAGAATTGTATGGCTGGAAAATGGTGCCTATCTAATTTTTGACGAGGCGGAGGCATTAACGGTCATTGATGTGAATACAGGGAAATACTCGGGTATACAAGACCTTTCGGATACGATATTAAAGACAAATGAATGGGCAGCAGTTGAGGCCGCTAGACAAATTCACCTTCGCGATATTGGCGGTATGATCTTAATCGATTTCATTGATATGAAGAAGGAAAAGGATCGGCAGCATATTATTAGCTTGTTAGAGGGTGAGCTTAGGAAGGATGAGAGACGGACAAAAGTAATAGGCTTTACACCGCTCGGAATCCTGCAATTAACGCGGAAGAAGACTAAGCCTGCCCTATTAGAATCCTTGACGATGAAGTGCCCAAGCTGTGAAGGGGCAGGTCGTGTATTAAGTCCAGAGTCAATCGCTTTTCGCTTAGAAAGAGAGCTATGGGAGCATAAAGGCGGGGACTATGAGGCCGTCTTCATAGAAGCTACACAAGATGTTCAAAGGACCTTCTCTGGAGAGAAAAATGTCCACAAGGAAAGAATGGAGGAATTGCTCGGTCTAGAGATTATTTTTAGCGGCAGTGATTCTTTAAAACCAAGTTATGAGATTCGGCAATATGGAACTTCAGCTGATTTAAGAAAAAAGCTAGAATCCAATTGACATTTCGGGGCAATTTATGATAGGATTTTCATGTTATGTTTGTAGCGCACCCGTGCTACAACCGCTCAGAACAGGTTATAAGCTTTTGCATTACTTTCAAGTAATGTAAGACGCCTGATGATGGCGAGTCTTAGTCTAAGAGGAGGTGCAGTTCATGTACGCGATTATTGAAACTGGTGGCAAGCAAGTACGTGTAGAAGAAGGTCAAGCTATCTACATCGAAAAGCTAAACGCAGAAGCAGGCGAAACAGTAACTTTTGATAAAGTTCTTTTCGTTGGCGGAGACAATGTAAAAGTAGGAAGCCCTGTTGTTGAAGGAGCTACTGTTACAGCTAAAGTTGAAAAGCAAGGCCGTGCGAAGAAAATTATTGTTTTCAAGTACAAAGCGAAGAAAAACTATCGCAAAAAGCAAGGTCATCGTCAGCCATACACTAAAGTTGTGATTGAAAAGATCAACGCTTAAGGCGATTAACATGATTCAAGTTACGGTGAATCGAAAAGAGTCCGGTATGATTCAGTCATTTGAAATAAGCGGCCATGCCTTTTTTGCTGAAAGAGGGAATGATATTGTCTGTGCAGGCGTATCAGCCGTATCGATTGGCGCCATTAACGCGGTGCATGCTTTAATCGGCATTACACCCGATATTGAGCAAAAGGAGGATGGTTTTCTCCGCTGTGCAATTCCGGACAATTTGCCGGAAGAAACAAACGAGAAAATTCAACTTCTTTTAGAAGGAATGGTTGTTTCATTGCAGACGATCGAAGAGCAATACGGGCAGCATATAAAAATGACCTTCAAAAAGCAGGAGGTGGAATAAATGTTACTAAAATTAGATCTTCAGTTATTTGCTTCTAAAAAGGGAGTAGGTTCAACGAAGAACGGCCGTGATTCTATCGCGAAGCGTCTAGGTGCTAAGCGTGCTGATGGTCAGTTCGTAACTGGTGGTTCTATTCTTTACCGTCAACGCGGTACTAGAATTTACCCAGGTGTAAACGTTGGTAAAGGTGGAGATGATACACTTTTCGCGAAAGTGGATGGTGTTGTTAAATTCGAGCGCCTTGGCCGTGATCGTAAGCAAGTAAGCGTATATCCTGTAGCTCAAGAAGCATAAGGAATGCTTAGGAAAACTCTAGCCTAAATGGTTAGAGTTTTCTTTTTGGTTTGAATCATGTATATTTTGCTTACGTTAGCTTGGTTTTTTGATATACTAACAGCAAGTGACACTTAACTTTATTCAGCCATTTTCATCCATTACTATAGGCTGTTAGATGAATGCAAAATAGCTATTCAATTAAGTCGAGCTAAAAAAAGGCTGAATAAAGTTAAGCCTCTGGCGGATGCCTCAGATTTTTCAGAGGAATTTATCGAGCGAGCTCAGGTAATCTGGGCGCAAATACGCCAAGGCGAATTTGATTTCATGTGTAGGAGTGCATGTATGAAGACTGATTGGGATGTAATCGAGGTGCTGCGTTACGCACGCCACGACTGGTTAAACAAAATCCAACTAATAAAAGGAAATCTGGCATTAAATAAAATTGACCGGGCTAAAGAAATTATTAATGAAATTGTTGTTGAAGCCCAAGCTGAAGCTAAGCTGTCTAACTTGAATATTCCTCAATTCGCCTCCTTGCTTCTTACATATAATTGGGAAAATCATTCGTTTCAAATTGAATATGATGTAATGGAAAGTTCAGTGAACGGTTTATTGGATGATGATTGGCTTACAAATTGGACTAGATCTTTTTTCGATTATTTGGATTCATCTATTAAGCCGTTTTATGAGAATCATTTATCTGTTACAATTGAGCCGCAAATGGATGGAACCCGTTTCTTTTTTGATTTTAGAGGGATAATAATAAATAAGATGCAGCTAGAGCAATTTTTGGAGATAAAAGGATCAACATATCCAGAAATTGTTATTCAAAGCTGGACTGAACAAGAATTATCATTTGATTTTTTAGTTTCCCCTAGAAAATAATCCATCATCATAGTACATAATGAAAACATACAGTTCTTGCTGTTCTATGAAATGGGAACAGCTAAGACGGGAGGAATAATATGTTTGTCGATCAGGTAAAAATTTATGTTAAAGGCGGAGACGGAGGAAATGGCATGGTTGCCTTCCGCCGTGAAAAATATGTTCCTAAGGGAGGACCTGCGGGCGGAGATGGCGGTAATGGCGCAGATGTCGTTTTTGAAGTGAACGAAGGTCTGCGTACACTAATGGATTTCCGTTATCAGCGCCATTTTAAAGCTACCCGCGGGGAGCATGGCATGTCCAAAAACCAGCATGGCAAAAATGCTAAAGATATGATTGTTAAGGTTCCCCCTGGAACAGTTGTTACAGATGTAGAAACAAATGAGATCATTGCTGACCTTACTGAGCATGGCCAAAAAGCTGTTATTGCAAGAGGTGGCCGAGGTGGAAGAGGAAACTCTAGATTTGCTACTCCATCTAATCCAGCACCAGAATTATCAGAGCATGGAGAGCCGGGAATCGAGAGAGAAGTCATTCTTGAATTAAAGCTTTTGGCGGACGCTGGGCTTGTTGGTTTTCCAAGCGTAGGCAAATCAACGCTATTATCTGTTGTTTCTTCGGCAAGACCGAAAATTGCAGAATACCATTTTACGACTATTGCTCCAAATCTAGGTATGGTTGAAACCGAAGACGGGCGCAGCTTTGTCCTAGCAGACCTGCCAGGATTAATTGAGGGGGCACATTCTGGAGTTGGTCTTGGCCATCAGTTCCTAAGACATATTGAACGTACCCGGGTTATCGTTCACGTCATTGACATGGCGGCAACAGAGGGCAGAGATCCATATGAAGACTACTTAACCATTAATAAAGAATTACGAGAATATAATTTACGATTAACGGAAAGACCTCAAATTATTGTTGCAAATAAAATGGAAATGCCTGGAGCGGAGGAAAATCTTCAAAAGTTCAAAGAGCAAATTGAAGAGGATTATCCAATTTTTCCAATATCGGCGATTACAAGACAAGGGTTAAGAGATTTAGTATTTGCCATTGCTGACAAAATTGAAAAAACACCTGAATTCCCGCTTCATGATGAGGTCGAGACAGGTGTTCATCGCGTAGTCTATAAACATGAAGCTGAAGAATCAGAATTCGTTATTACAAGGGATTCAGCTGGTACATTTATTGTTTCAGGAGACGCGATTGAGAAGCTCTTTAAGATGACTGACTTTTCTAGGGATGAATCTGTCCGCCGTTTTGCAAGACAGCTCCGTGGAATGGGTGTCGATGAAGCTCTCCGTGAAAAAGGGGCAAAGGACGGGGATACAGTAAAGCTTCTTGATTATGAATTTGAGTTTATAGAATAATCTCAGGATGGCTTAATGGAGTGTAGGTATGAGACAGGAGAAATTCGATAAGAAATTTTATCTCGTTCGGGAAGATGTTCTTCCGGAGGCTATGAAAAAAACGTTAGATGCTAAAGAAATGATTGAGAGAGGGAAGGCAGAATCCGTTTGGGATGCCGTGCAAAAGGTAGATTTGAGCAGGAGTGCCTTTTATAAATACAGGGATACTGTCTTTCCTTTCCATACGGTAGTCAAAGAAAGATTAATTACTTTATTTTTCTATCTGGAAGATCGTTCAGGTACTTTATCTCATCTGCTTGCAGTGGTTGCCTCTTCTGGGTGCAATGTCATGACAATTCACCAAACGATCCCTTTAATGGGGAGGGCAAACGTCACCCTTTCCTTAAATATTACTGCGATGGCTATTGAAATTGAAGAACTGCTTGCAAATTTGAGAAAGCTGGAGTTTGTTGAAAAAGTTGAGGTGCTCGGCTCAGGTGCATAATCTTTGTACCTATTCCGGCCCTGATTTTTTCTTTTACGGGCAGTTTATCAAAACAATCAAAATTGATTACTTACATTCTTCGTGTAAAGTGGTAAAGTATTAGTATGAAAGAATGCTTGTAATTAAAGGGAGAGATTTTTCGTGAAAGTAGGTTATTTAGGTCCGAAAGCAACATTTACTGATATCGCTGTACGGGAAATGTTTCCCGAAGAACAGGCTGTGCCCTATTTAACAATTCCTGATTGTTTTGACGCTTTAATAGAGGATGAAATTGAAGTAGCTGTAGTGCCACTAGAGAATGCACTTGAGGGATCAGTTAATATTACGCTTGATTATTTAGTTCATGAAGTGGATCTTCCAATTGTTGGGGAAATAACTTGTCCGATTAGGCAGCATTTTATGGTTCATCCAGCAAATAAAGATCATTGGAAGGAAGTTGGTGTTGTTTACAGTCATTCTCACGCTTTAGCTCAATGCCATAAATTTTTGCATAAGGAGCTTAAGGGGACGCCATCTGAAAAAACAACATCGACTGCTGCTGCAGCTCAATTTGTAAAGGAGCATCCAGACATTAAAGCGGGTGCCATTGCCAACGAGCTCGCGGCAAAGGAATATGGTCTTGAAATCGTACGTGAGGATATTCACGATGTCAGCTATAATCATACACGTTTTATAGTTCTATCGAAGAACGAGGTCTCTTTACGGGAAGAGAAAACATCATTTAAGGGCTACAAAACGACCGTCATGATTACTTTGCCATCTGATCGTTCCGGAGCTCTTCATCAAGTCCTGTCCGCCTTTGCTTGGAGAAAATTAAATCTTTCTAAAATTGAATCAAGGCCAATGAAAACAGGACTTGGAAATTACTTCTTTATAATTGATGTTGATATGAAGCAGGATGATGTTCTCATTCCAGGTGCAGTCGCCGAACTTGAAGCATTAGATTGTAAGGTGAAAATTTTAGGAAGTTATCCATACTTTCAGCTCGGAATGGAAAAAAGCCGAGTTCAACATATATGAGTAATTACGGCATTGTAAATTGGTTCGATAATGTTGGGGGAAAATTCCCAATAACAACAAAAAAATGAACGCTCAAAATCACTTTAAGCGTTCATTTTTTTATAATATTAATCTTAAGCGGACAATGAGTCCGCTATTTTTATTAAATGACCATAATTTAAGAGCTAAGCGGACTCTAGGTACGTTATTTACAAATAACATAAGTAAATTACTGCTTTTTTACAAAATTAGCGGAACCTATGTCCACAAACATAAGGAAATGCCCTATTTTTTCGCATATAACGGAACTGGTGTCCGCCAAGCTCAGATAATCAAAATAACAAAAGTTGTTAATCCTTACTGGTTAAAAATCAGCAGGGCCAATTCCGTATGTCTAGTCACCAATTAGTATACTTGCTTATCCGCAAAATCATTATATGTTTTTTTCTCCTATTCCACGATAAAATTAGCTTGTTTCAATGCATTGACTGCTTCATCCAGTTTTTGTTCAGAGGCAGCTTGGAGGGTGTGGAGGTGAATGCCTTCTGTTAGCTCTGATAGGTAGGCTGCCTTTGTTGCTTTGATTTTTTCAATAAATTGCTTGACTTCTTTTCGATTTGAAACCATAACCGAAGCAATTAAATCCCCGTAAACGGGATGTTCAATTCGCACGTCCTTGACGGTAACTCCATGGTCCACAAGTAAATTCAGCTCTTCTTCTGTTCTTTCGGGAGTGTGGGAACTTGCAACGGTTCGTTCAAAAGATGTGGAGATGGAAGCTTGGGTTAAGTAAATATATCCTTGGCTTGTAGCAAGGATAGGCTCTCCTCTTGCTTTAAGCAAGGTAATATCACCAACAATGACTTGCCTGCTTACGTTCGTTCTCGTTGCAAGCTCATTCCCTGTTATCGGTTCACCATTTTTCTTCAATAACTCGAGCAGCAGTTCTCTTCTTTCCTCACCGAGTACCTTTTTCTGATCCTTCATTTTTCGAAAACTCCCTTTATATGACGATAATGATACATTTTAACATATTTGTTCAGTAAAATTAAATTTGCTTAATCCGGAAACCATTCTTGAGTTATTCTTACAAGAGCTTTCCCTAATGCTTCTGTGTCTGCTTCTGTTGTATCCCAGCCAAAGGAAATTCTAATAAACTCTTTCGCATCCTTCCCTGTTATTCCCATAGCATTCATCGTTTTAGATATCGTTTGTAAGCCTACCTGGCAAGCACTGCCTGTTGAAACAGCAAAGCCCATGCGATTACACTCAAGCATCACAAATTGCCCTTCAATGCCCCTTATTCGCATCCCAATCGTTGATGGGAGCTGTTGATTGTGATCAGAGCCGTAAATAATATACTGACCATTTATAGGTTCAAGGGCATGTAAAAAAATCTCCCGTAGATGATGATAATGATTTGTGTGATTGTCCAGATTCTTATAAGCCTTTTGGGCAGCAATAGTCATAGCAGCAATACCCGGGACATTGACAGTACCTGGCCTGAAGCCTCTTTCATGAGATGTTTTTGGATAATAAGGCATCCAATGTAAATGGGGATCGATATAAACAACTCCTGTTCCCTTAGGTCCAAAAAATTTATGTCCAGAAATAGAGAGACTATCGACCAATAATGCAATTTTTCTAAAATCCGTTTTACTAAATGTGTGTACACAATCACTATGAAACAGAATTTGATTCTTTTTGCAGAGCATACTAATTTCTTCAAGAGGCTGCAAGGTGCCAATTTCAGAATTTCCATGCTGAATGGTTATTTGCACGGTATCCTCCCTGATTGCTGATCTTAGGTCGACTAAATCAATTAATCCCTTAGAATTTAGTGGAAGTGCCGTTACTTCAAAATGATGCTCGTCAATTAATTTGTCTAACGTACTATGAACGGACGAATGCTCTGCCATGCTTGTTATGATATGCTTGCCCTTTTTTTTCGAGGCTGTTAATAGTGCATGAATAGCAAGGGAATTACCTTCAGAGCCCCCGCTTATAAAATAGATTCCTTCCTTCTGAACATGAAGTAAGCTGGCCCATTCACTTCGGCAATGTTCTAATAAGCTGCTGGCTTCACTCCCTTTATCATGCAGGCTTTGTGCATTTCCATAATATTGGGTTGCCGCCTTTATAAATGTCTCAGCTGCTTCCTCATCAAGAGGGCAGGTTGCAGCATAATCAAAGTATTTCATCCCAGTATCACTCCATAGTTATATTCTCTAATTCTCAAAAGATCTAAAGTTATAAATGATAGAGCTGCAATTCTTATGACAAATCTATAATAACTCTTGTCATAAGTTTAAATCTATGTAAATATAAGTGTCAAGACAACTGTGAAGTCAGGAGGTAAATATGAATAAGGCCAATGTCATCATAATTGGCAGCGGGATATCGGCTTTGCAATTAGCAAAGAGTCTTCGCTGTGACTTGAATGTGATTATTCTCACAAAGTCTAATGTGTATAATAGTAACTCATTTTTCGCTCAAGGAGGTGTAGCCGCGGCCATTGGAAAAAAGGATCATCCAAATAAGCATTATCAGGATACGTTGGAAGCGGGAAGATTTCATAATGATCCTGTAGCGGTGGAGAAATTAACGCAGGAAGGTCCAGCATTAATAAATAGCTTAATAGCTGAAGGCTGTTCATTTGATAAAGGATCGGATGGGGAACTCTCTCTTGGAATGGAAGGAGCACATAGTGATCATCGCATTGTCCACAGTGGAGGGGATGCCACCGGGAGAAATCTCATTCAATTTATGACTGCAAATGTAAATCAAAATATAACCATTATGGAGAATATTTTCGTATTTGACTTATTAATAGATGAGCCTGGGGAAAGATGTATCGGCGTCAAAGGAAAATATCCCGACGGAAGAACAGAAACCTTTTTTGCTGAACATATTGTTTTAGCAACGGGAGGCTGTGGACAGCTATTTGCTTATACATCGAATGCTGCCACAGTTACCGGAGATGGAATTTCTCTTGCTTATAAGGCGGGTGCCGAAATCACTGATATGGAATTTATCCAGTTCCATCCAACATTGCTTCATATTAACGGAAAAGCGGTTGGATTAATTTCAGAAGCAGTTCGTGGTGAAGGAGGACGCCTTATAACAAAGGGAGGCAATTCGATTATGAACAGCATTCATCCTTTAGGTGATTTAGCGCCAAGACATATTGTTTCTCAAACTATTTACCATTATCTCGAAAATGGAGAGCCCATTTTTCTGGATATTTCTTCTGTACAGGGATTTGAAGAACGATTTCCAACGATAACTGCTTTATGTGAGCAACATGGGATTAACATAAAGGAAGGGCTTCTTCCTGTAGCTCCAGGCAGTCACTTCTTAATGGGCGGCATCAAAACGGATTTATTAGGACGGAGCAGTTTAGAAGGGCTATATGCAATTGGGGAGGCAGCCTGTACAGGCATCCACGGGGCAAACAGACTTGCAAGTAATTCCTTACTGGAAGGATTATTCATTGGAAAAAAACTCGCCGAATGGATCAATACATCTCCAATAAGGCATTCAGTTAACTTGAAATCAATTGAACAGTCAGAAATTCGAATGAGTATAGCCAAACTACTCCCTTCTCCCTTTATCATCCAAAAATCAATGATGGAGAATGTCGGCATCATACGCACGAAAAATGGCCTCTCGAGGCAGAAGGAATGGCTTGAAAGCTTTCACATCAATAAATATTTGAACGCCAATTTTGCTGAATTATCTATTGAAGAAATTGAGATGGTATTCATGCTTATAACTGCATGGCTTGTAACAGATTCAGCTTTAAAAAGGACTGAAAGCCGTGGCGGACATTTCAGACAGGATTACCCATGTGAAAATGATCGGGATTGGCTGCGAAAGCAAATTATACATTGCAGAAAAACAGAAAAGGATGATAAGCATGAACAAATTGAAGCTGCGATTGCAACTTGAGCAATTTTTTTTGGAGGATATTGGTGACCGGGATATTACGGGTGAGCTTATTTTCGGAAGAGAAGAAAAAGGGGAAATCGTTTTTATTGCTAAGGATAATGGAGTTTTCTGCGGGGAGGATGTTATTCGGACTGGTTTTTCCATTCTGGACAGCGAGATTAAAGTTGAAATGAAGGTAAAAGATGGGGAATCCATTGAGAATGGGCAAGTTTTAGCAACAGCAGAAGGAACTGTCGCCAATTTATTAAAAGGTGAAAGAGTCATTCTTAATCTTATTCAGCGAATGAGCGGCATTGCCACCATTACCAACAAAGCGGTCTCTGTATTAAATAGTTCACATACGAAAATTTGTGATACGAGAAAAACAACCCCAGGTCTAAGAATGCTGGAAAAATACGCTGTACGCTGTGGAGGAGGGTTTAATCACCGTTATGGGCTTTATGATGCGGTGATGATTAAAGACAATCATATTTCCTTCGCTGGCTCGATCGAAAAGGCAGTTTCAGCCGTTCGTTCTTATATTGGTCATATGGTTAAGATTGAGGTAGAGACCGAAACAAAAGCACAAGTTATGGAGGCGGCTTCAGCAAAAACAGACGTCATCATGTTCGATAATAGACAGCCTGAAGAAATTAAGGAATGGATTCCATACGTGCCTGTAGGAATAGTTACAGAAGCCTCTGGCGGGATTACGCTTGATAACATTGCCAGCTACAGTGATTCAGGTGTTGATTATATCTCTCTCGGCTTTTTAACCCATTCTGCTAAGTCATTAGATATTAGTGTAAAAGTAAAGGTTGGAGAGTAAATCAATAAAAGATAGTTAAAACAACTACTATTAGATAAATACCGCAAAGGGGATTAAGGGATGAATATATTTCAAACGCTTGAAAAGGGGTCAAATGTTCTTCCAGATAAATATCGAAAAATGACAACAGAAGAACTAGAGAATCAAGTAAAATCCATTAAAAATAAGCTTGGAAAAAAATTATTTATTCCGGGTCACCATTATCAAAAAGACGAGGTCATTCAATTTGCTGATGCAACCGGTGATTCCTTGAAGCTGGCTCAATTATCTGAGGATAATAAAGAGGCAGAGCATATTGTTTTTTGTGGAGTTCATTTTATGGCAGAAACCGCTGATATTTTGACTACAGAAAATCAAAAGGTGTACCTGCCAGATATGCGCGCAGGGTGCTCGATGGCGGATATGGCGGATATTTACCAAACAGAAAGAGCATGGGAGAAGTTAATTGCCCTTTTTGGAGAAACGATCATACCATTAACGTATGTGAATTCAACAGCTGCTATTAAGTCGTTTGTAGGTGAGCATGGCGGTGCAACTGTCACCTCCTCGAATGCAGAGAAAATGGTTCAATGGGCATTTGAACAAAAATCCAGAATCTTATTTTTGCCTGACCAGCATTTAGGCAGAAATACGGCCTATAATTTAGGAATAGATCTTGAGGAAATGGCTGTGTGGAATCCAATCAATGATACGCTCGAGTATGATGGCCCGATTGAGAATATCAAGGTTATTCTTTGGAAGGGGCATTGCTCCGTCCATGAGAATTTCACAGTCGCAAATATTGAAGATGCTCGTAGGACCTATCCAGATATGAAAATTATCGTCCATCCTGAATGTTCAAGAGAAGTAGTGGCTCTATCAGATATGGCAGGATCGACCAATTATATTGTTGACGCGATTAATAAAGCTGAAAAAGGTTCATCCTGGGCAATTGGGACAGAGATGAATCTTGTCAACCGAATAATAAAGCAGCATCCGGATAAACAAATTATCTCGCTAAATCCACATATGTGTCCTTGCTTGACTATGAATCGTATTGATTTGCCTCATCTAGTATGGTGTCTAGAGACAATTGAACAAGGTGAAGAGCATAACCTAATAAAAGTAGATAAAGCAATTGCTTCAAATGCAAAGCTTGCATTAGACAGAATGCTAATCCAATCATAAACCTCCAATTCGGGGGTTTTCTTTTTTTAAAAGTCATCCGACAGGAAAATTTAACAAAATTCTAAGAAAAAAATTAATTAAATTCGTTGTAAAATGGGTCTCTAATCATATTATTAATAATAAGTGCATAAGTTTTTGTGTAGATTGTTAGCAATTTGCCCACTTTGACATACACTATATGGACATTTGACTAGGAGGGAAATCAGAGTGAAGATCCATATCGTACAAAAAGGGGATACTCTTTGGAAGATCGCCAAAAAGTACGGCGTGAATTTTGAAGAGCTGAAAAAATTAAATACACAGCTCAGCAATCCTGATATGATTATGCCCGGTATGAAAATAAAAGTTCCTGGATCAGGTGGATCCATAAAAAAAGAAGCTCCAATTGGAGGCATACCGGAAACAAAAGTCAGTATGGGTGCTAAAAAGGAAATGCCTATTGCAGAACACCCTTTTGCAAAAGAAAAACCAATTACATTGCCTGTAGTTGAAGCACCAAAACAAATACCGATAAAAGAAGCACCACAAGTAGAAGTACCAAAGCAATTGCCAAAAATGGTATCACCACAGGTAGAAGCACCAAAGCAATTGCCGAAAATGGTATCGCCGCAGGTGGAAGCGCCAAAGCAATTGCCGAAAATGGTATCACCACAGATGGAAACACCAAAGCAATTGCCGAAAATGGTATCACCACAGATGGAAATACCAAAGCAATTGCCAAAAATGGTATCACCACAAATGGAATTGCCGAAGCAATTGCCAAAAATGGTGTCGCCACTAGAAGAAATGCCAGTGAAACCATACGCTCCAAAAATGCCAAAGCCCATTATGCCTAATTTAGCGGCTCAGCAGCAGGCACCACAGCTCCCGCCAAAACCAGTAAACATCCTTCCACAAGTTAAACCAATTGCCCATGTAAGCCCTGAATCAATTGAAAGTGATCATATAAAACAAGGAGGGTTTTATCAGCCAATGTATCCATACCAACCACACAGTTTTTATCCTGTTTCTCCAGTCATGCCTGGAACTGGATTTCCTGGAGGATATCCACAAACTATGGGCTACCCGCAAGTTCAGGGGGCAGCAACTATGCCTATGTATCAGGCACAAGCAATGCCGATGCATCAAATGCCGCATTACGGATTAGCAGGTGTCGAAAGCCATGGTTTTGAGGAATCATCCTCATTCATGCCGATGCATCAAATGCCATATACGAATCCAGCCTTTACTCAAGTACCAGGAGCACAGATGCCAGCACCTGTAATGGGTGTTCAAGAGATGGGGCAGCATCAATTGCCGCTTCAGCCAACATATACGGCACCAGCGATGCAGCCAGCCTATGGATATCCACAGGCGCCATGTCCTCCTTTCCTGCCACCAATGATTCCGATATCACCAGTCATGCCTGGGTCCGGTTTTTGCGGACCAATGCTATACGAACAAATGCCGTATGGATATCCGCAAATGGGTGTAATGCCTCAAGTACAAGGGGTGATGGAGGAATCACCTGGTATGGCTCAGATGCCTTTAATGCCAACTCAAAGTCAGATGCCGATAATGCCAACTCAAACCCAGATGCCAATAATGCCAACTCAAACCCAGATGCCAATATTGCCATCCCAAAGCCAAATGCCATTAATGCCAACACAAGTTATGCCAATGCAAGGAGTAAAAGAAGATTGCGGCTGTGGCAGCGGAGCCCCACAAATGTTTCAGGGAGCGTATAATCCAGGCTTTGGAGCACCTGGAATGTATGACATGGGAGTAGCTCCAATGTACCGTGCTCCATATGGACAGCAATATGGCAATCCGCAAATGGGTTACCCTATGACTGGGGGCATGAACCCATATATGAGTCCATATGGACCAGGGCCATTGGGAGGTCAGGCTTTGGAGATGCCGCGAAGCTTTGAAGAAAGCGATGAATATGAAGATTAATCACGGAGGAGACGATTTATTTCTTAATCGTCTCTTCTCCTATTTACAAAATCAGCTAACGATTACAATTGAAGAAATTAAACCAATTAGAAAAAAGGTTTTTTATGTTAAGGCGACTGACGAGGATTTTATATTAAAGGGATTTTCGACTTTTTCACGACTAAAGCAGCAGGAAGACTTTGTAACGTCTTTGAAGGAAAAAGGATTTTTAAAAACATATTCTTTTTATCAATTGGCAAAGTATCCGCCATTACAGTTTGAAGGCAGCTTTTATGGTTGTCTGGAATATATACAGCCTTCAGATCATTCATTTACATTTCATCACCAGCAAGATCAGCAGGAAGGTTTATACTTATTAAACGATTTTCACTCAGCAACAGAAAATATGGCAAAACAATTTGAACAGGGACTCCCCCAATTTAATCAATTTGCCAAATGGAATGAAAGATTAACGATATTTTTTAATAATCTGCCGATCATTAAATATTATGTGCAAAAAGAAATAATTAATGAGTTACTCGTTTGGGCAAACTGGTCTTTAAAAGGGATTCAGGCAGAAGATAACTTTTTTCAAAGCGGGAAAAAGGTTATTCTGCATGGCGATGTCGCCCATCATAATTTTTTGCGAGCAAACAACGATGAATTACATCTGATTGACTTTGATTTAATTAGTATAGGACTACCACATTCTGACTATCTCCAATATGCCAATAGGATATTGCCTAACTTACAATGGTCATTTAAGGAGCTGGAAGGTATTAAGATCATACACCCGTTTATGCTTGAAAAGGGGTTTTTATACGGGCTCGGGTATCCAACCGACATTTTCAGGGAATGGAATCGTTCTATAAGAGAACGGTCGCATTTACAGCAAGAAAAAATTCAGCAATTGCTGCATATAACAGTTGGACAATTTAAGCAGAGACAAGATTTTTTCAAGGAATTGCAAAATAAGGTTGAATGAGTGTTATTTGGTCGTAACTAGGCAGAATGAAAGCGAGTCTAACCTGCCACCCTATTAATGAGCATTAGCTCATGCTTTTACTTTGCGAGGGGGTATTTCGCTTGAATAAAAAGCTATTTGCACTGCCAGTTGCAGCAATTATGTCGATAGGATTAGCTGGATGCGGGCTAAATGATAATGAAACAGCTGTCCAAGACCGAAACAATAAAAATGTTCAGCCTATAGGCTATTATTCAAGTGATAATCAGCGAAATGGCGGAGGGAATGCCCGTATTCTTGATGGAGTGGATAATGATGGACCCGTTACTGAAATGATGGATAATACGATTAATAATGGGGACCGAAATTACCAGCGACTGCAAAATGACGGTTTCAGCCGGAATGATGCCAATTACCATGGGCATCTAGGCTTTAATGAACGTAAGCCGCGATCCTCTTATTATGAAGGCTACGATGGAAATTTCATCAATCAAATTAATCAGGCTGCCCGTGTAAATAATGTGAGGGACGTTGAATCACTTGTAAATGGAAATGATGTCCTAATCGCTGTCAATCTTGCTGATAATGATCGAAAACAAGAAACGATCACAAAAATCCAACAAGCAGTTAGTCCTTACTTAAATGGAAAAACTGCCCATATTGTCACAGATTCATCGACCTTTAATCGTATAAAGGTGATTGATAATGACTTGCGGGAAGGCGGCCCAAGGGATCAGATTAATTTAGACACTCAAAACATCTTTAATTCGCTGAAAAAACGGTAAATTTAACGGATTTGGACAGGTTTTTGATAAAACGCTGCAACAAGTACAGAAACATAAGGAGCAAAGTTATGCTTTGCTCCTAACTTTACTTATTTGTGGAGAATGGTTAATACTCTGCGTAGCTCTGTAGCAGCTATTTGTCCTGGTGCAGATACTTTTTTCGCAGAACCGAATGTTATGCTTGAACCAAAAATTCCTCCTGATAAACGGCTTATTACCCCTTTTTCTGCCATCGACATCGTAATAATCGGGCGATCAGCATAATGATCATACATTGTAAGTGTGGCTTCTAATAGTGTTAAGACATCTGATGCAGTTGTAGGCATGACAGCAATTTTGGGAAGATCGCCGCCAAGCTCTTGCGCCTTACGGAGACGTCTAATTATTTCATCTTTTGGAGGCGTTTTTTCAAAGTCGTGATTGGAAATGATGACAAAAACATGATTGGTGTGTGCGGTATTTACAACCTCTCTAATAATAACCTCATCACTAAATAATTCTACATCCACAATATCCACTAAACCTGTATTGATAACTGCTTTATTTAATTCCGTATAATAGGCAAGGCTGATGTCTTTTTCGCCGCCTTCCCTTGCACTTCTAAAAGTGAAAATAATAGGCGTGGAAGATAATTCCTTGTGGATCATTCCCAAAGCCATTTTAACTTGGTCAATATCCTCAACATTCTCGAAAAAGTCGGCCCGCCATTCTACTAAATCTGCATCAATTGTTTTTAAATACGTTGCCTCTTCCTTTATTTGACTTATTGTCTCCCCAATAATAGGGACACATATTTTCGGAGGCCCATCGCCAATTACAATATTCTTAACTGTTATTTGCTTGTTCAAGAGTAATGTTTTTACAATCTGGTCGGAAACTTCCTCCGCTTCTAGATTTTCTGTTTCAAACTTGTGATGGTGATGAGAATAAATTTCCTGTCTTATCTGAAAAAGCTCTTGAATTTCATTCAAAGATTTTCCTTGCAGCACAGGACGGCTATCAATAATTAAAGGAATTCTTTCCTTCCAGCTTTCCCAAGGCAAGTGAATATAAATAACAATACAATTCGCTAAACAGGCCTCTCTAATTTCTTTCTGAAGAAAAGCTCCTCCGCCAAGAGATAAAATATGAGATTTTTCTTGGCTCAATTTAATAATGAGTGCTTTTTCCTTCTCCCTAAACTGCTTCTCACCTAGCTGACTAAAAACTTGGGATATGGGCATTTGAAATTCTTTTTCTATTTCAACATCTGTATCAATAAATTTACGGCCTAGCTTTTCAGCAACCAAATTTCCTATAGTTGTTTTGCCAACTCCCATAAATCCAATAATAACTATGCTTTTTTCCCTCAAAGGAATTTCTCGGCTTAACAAAATACATGATCCCCCTAAGTAAATATAACTTTTCCTCATTATAGAACTTCTTTCATGCTAATCATAGTTTAAATATTTTGTTATTTGCTCAATTACTTTTTTGAATGATTCACTGTTTATTAATTAATTTGTAAAATATAACCGGATAAGGAAGAAAAATATGGTCACAATAGTTAATGATATGAAACAAAATTTAAAAGCACCGTATTCAATAACGAGGTGATCAATAATGAGAACCAAATGGTCCATAGCCCTTTGCTTTGCTATTCTACTTTTGATTCAGTTTTCCCCTATCAATGGATTAGCAGAGGGAAATGCTTCACAGGGGAATATGGGGAATAACAAGGTTACAACTTTTGAGGAACCACTGCATATAACGGTCGTTTTAGAGCGTATGTATATGGATGGAGAGTTAAGCCAGGAACTTCTTACGGAAACAATCTGGTCCATGGAAGAATTTTGGGCGAAATATGATGAATGGCAGCTTATAGATATGGAAGAAGAGAAAATGATCTTCCGTAAATATATGGATGACATATCCCCATTACTGAAAGCGAACGGTTATTTTGGCATTACAGATAAAGGGGTTTTAACGATCTTTAACGGAAGGCCGCATAAGTCAAATATAATCCAGTCCTTTTTTCAGATTGACTTAGGCCGGCTTGAAAGTAAAAAGTGTGAGGAATTAAAAGAAGGAATCCCAATAAAAACAAAGGAACAGTTTGTTGAAGTGCTGGAGACATTTAAGTCTTACTCCAAAGTAGATAAACAAGCGAATTAAAAAACAGTGACAGCTACTACAATTACAGTGGCTGTCACTGTTTTTTTGTGATGATTATTTACATACTCAGCCTTGGTTTTTTACTGCTATTTTTTCTACGAATATATGTAAAGTATGATACAATGATGTACAGCAAAATAGAGGAGCGAAAAGGCATTGTATGAATTTATTAAAGGGCGGGTTGACTATATTGGGCCCGAATTTGTTGTCATCGAGAATAACGGTATAGGCTACCAAATCTCTACTCCAAATCCATTTAGCTTTTCAAAGGATTTAGGACAAGAGGCTAAGGTATTCACTTACCACCATGTGAGACAGGATGTCATAGCCTTATACGGTTTTCATTCGAGAGAAGAGAAAACGCTGTTTATTAAACTATTAGATGTTACTGGAATTGGACCGAAGGGGGCATTGGCCATTCTGGCATCAGGGGAACCGGAACAAGTGGTTCAGGCGATTGAAAATGAGGATGAAGCATTCCTTGTGAAATTCCCGGGAGTCGGTAAAAAAACAGCGAGACAAATGATCCTGGATCTTAAAGGGAAATTGCAAAATATTGTACCGGACTTTTTTCCAGATTTATTTTCACAGGATAAATTACATCCTCAAATGAACGAGCATAGCCAAGAGTTTGAGGAGGCAATCCTTGCATTAAAGGCACTTGGATATTCGGAAAAGGAGATTAACAAAATATCTCCGGCATTAAAAAAAGAAAAATTAACAACAGACCAGTACATAAAAAAAGCGCTGCAAAGGCTGTTAAAATAATGGCTTAGTTATTACTAAGTGAAATTGTGGTGATGATATGGAAGAACGTATAATATCTAGTGAGGCTGATCTGCAGGATCTCTCATTTGAACAAAGCTTACGTCCCCAGAATTTAAAACAATATATCGGTCAGGATAAGGTAAAGGAAAACTTGGAGATATTTATTAAAGCGGCTAAGCTCCGACATGAAACCCTTGACCATGTTTTACTTTACGGTCCGCCTGGCCTTGGGAAAACGACCTTGGCAGCCATTATTGCTAATGAAATGGGTGTGAATATCCGCACGACAGCTGGACCTGCTATAGAGAGGCCAGGAGATCTTGCAGCCATTCTTACAGCACTAGAGCCTGGGGATGTGTTGTTTATTGACGAAATTCACCGCTTGCCGAGGACAATTGAAGAAGTTTTATATCCAGCAATGGAAGACTTCTGTCTAGATATTGTCATTGGAAAGGGCCCTAGTGCGAGATCCGTTAGGCTAGATCTCCCCCCATTTACTCTAGTGGGAGCTACAACAAGGGCAGGTTCTTTATCAGCGCCTTTACGGGATCGCTTCGGAGTACTTAGCAGATTGGAATACTATAATGAATTCCAGCTTCAGGAGATTGTGACTAGGACAGCGGAAGTATTAGATACAGAGATTGAGCCTTTGGCCGCAGCCGAAATTGCTAGAAGGTCCAGAGGGACTCCGCGAATTGCCAATAGGCTGTTAAGAAGAGTGAGAGATTTTGCCCAAGTTAAAGGGAACGGCATAATTGATGAGGCCCAAGCAAATGAAGCCTTGGAGCTTCTTCAAGTTGACCGTTTAGGTCTTGATCATATTGACCATAAATTATTAAGAGGGATCATTGAAAAGTTCCGTGGAGGCCCTGTCGGTTTAGAAACCATTGCCGCAACAATCGGTGAGGAATCACTTACTATCGAAGATGTTTATGAACCATACTTATTGCAAATCGGGTTTCTACAGCGGACACCGCGAGGACGGATCGTGACAGATTTGGTATACAGGCATTTACAAATAGAGGTGCCTGAAGATTAATCCATCCTTTTTGTATGAATGGAGAAAAGCAGAATAATATTAAAGTTGGTGTCAGCATGAAAGTAGACTTATTTGATTTTCATTTACCTGAGGAACTTATTGCACAGACTCCTCTTACCGAGAGGACTAGCAGCAGATTAATGGTGCTTGATAAAACGACAGGTGCAATCACACATGATACATTCAAACATTTAAAAGATTACCTAAAAGCTGGGGACTGCCTTGTCTTAAATGATACAAAGGTGCTGCCAGCAAGACTTTTAGGTGAAAAAGAAGGCACCGGTGCAAAAATTGAGGTGCTCCTATTGAAACAGCAGGATGGGGATGTATGGGAAACGCTTGTAAAGCCAGCGAAACGAATAAAAGAGGGGACAAGGATTGAATTTGGAAATGGACTGCTTTCCGCTGTTTGTGTTGGAAGCTCAGATCATGGAGGAAGAACCCTTGAATTTCATTATGAAGGCATTTTTTATGAGGTGCTCGATCAATTAGGGGAGATGCCTCTTCCGCCATACATAAAGGAGCAATTAGAGGATCGAGAACGGTATCAGACTGTTTTTGCCCGTGAAAGAGGCTCTGCAGCTGCACCTACGGCAGGACTCCATTTTACAGAGGAATTGTTAGAGGAAATAAAAAAAATCGGTGTACATATTGCTTTTATTACTCTCCATGTTGGTCTTGGTACATTCAGGCCTGTTAGTGTAGAGGAAATTGATGAGCATGATATGCATGCAGAGTTTTATCAAGTAACAGAGGGGACGGCTAATCTTTTAAATAAGGTTCGTGAAAGCGGCGGCAGAATTATTACGGTCGGGACAACCTCTACAAGAACACTAGAAACAATTGCTTCTAAACATGATGGCCGGTATGAAGAGGCAAGCGGCTGGACAGATATATTTATTTATCCTGGCTATGAATTTAAAGGTATTGATGGGATGATCACAAACTTTCATTTGCCTAAATCCACGCTTATCATGCTAGTTAGTGCTCTAGCTGGCAGGGAAAATATATTGCATGCCTATCATAAAGCGGTGGAGGAAAAATATCGATTCTTCAGCTTTGGGGATGCCATGCTAATTTTATGAAAAAGTTTAACTGAAAAAATGGTTTAATCATGGAAGGAGAAAACTGAATTGACAGCAATTCGCTATGAATTAATTAAAACATGTAAACAAACGGGTGCTCGTCTTGGACGAGTTCATACGCCGCATGGCTCCTTTGAAACCCCTGTGTTCATGCCTGTCGGTACGCTTGCAACCGTCAAGACAATGTCCCCTGAAGATTTAAAGGAAATGGGAGCAGGTATTATCCTAAGTAATACATACCACCTATGGCTACGCCCGGGGCAGGAGATCGTTGAGGAAGCGGGCGGTCTGCATAAATTTATGAACTGGGACCGTGCCATCTTAACCGACTCGGGAGGCTTCCAAGTATTTAGCTTAAGCGAATTCCGTAAGATTGAAGAGGAAGGGGTCCATTTTCGCAATCACTTAAATGGAGATAAGCTCTTTTTATCACCGGAAAAAGCGATGGAGATTCAAAACTCGTTGGGCTCCGATATTATGATGGCTTTTGATGAATGTCCGCCATTCCCGGCTACTTTCGAATATATGAAGAAGTCAGTGGAACGAACTTCCAGGTGGGCTGAGCGCTGTTTACAGGCGCATAAAAGGCCAAGTGACCAAGGTCTTTTCGGTATTGTTCAAGGTGGCGAATATGAAGAATTACGGAAACAAAGTGCAAAGGACTTAGTTTCACTTGATTTCCCTGGCTATGCTATCGGTGGATTATCAGTAGGTGAACCAAAAGATATTATGAACCGTGTGCTTGAATTTACAACTCCATTACTCCCATCTGATAAACCAAGATACTTAATGGGGGTTGGATCACCTGACTCATTAATTGATGGAGCCATTCGCGGCGTAGACATGTTTGATTGCGTGTTGCCGACTAGAATCGCAAGAAATGGTACTTTAATGACAAGCGAAGGCCGATTAGTTGTAAAGAATGCAAAATATGCCAGAGATTTTGGTCCAATTGATGAGCATTGTGATTGCTATACTTGCCGAAATTACAGCCGTGCCTATATCCGGCATTTAATTCGTTGTGATGAAACTTTCGGAATTCGACTTACGACTTACCATAATCTATATTTTCTGCTAAAATTGATGGAAGGGGTCAGACAAGCGATCAGAGAAGACCGACTTGGTGACTTTAGAGAAGAGTTTTTCGAAAAATACGGTTTTAATAAGCCTAATGCGAAAAATTTCTAATTTGCATATTCAAAAAGATGGACAAACCCTGACTTTTTGAGGAAAATCTTTTTATATGGAAGGAGGGAAAGTAAATGGAAATGTTAGGTACAATTGGACCACTATTGTTAATGTTTGTTCTATTTTATTTCTTGCTTATTCGTCCGCAGCAGAAGCGCCAAAAGGCGGTTCAAACAATGCAGGGCGGCCTGAAAAAGGGAGATAAGATTGTTACAATCGGGGGTCTACATGGCTTTGTCGATGCTATTGATGAAGGAAAAGTAGTCATTAAATGTGGTGATGGTAGCCGTCTTACATACGATCGTGCTGCGATTCGCGAAGTAACAGAGTCAGCTGCTGGCGGAGATATGCTAGCAAAATCTTAATGAGAAAAGAAGCGGGATTATTAGATTCCGCTTCTTTTTTTATTATATGTCTAGCTCCAGCGCCTACCCCCTCGAGGTCACAAGCCAATCCTCCCAGAAAGGCAAAGTACACCTTTCCGGGAGGCTCGTCTTGTGCTTGTCGGGGGTGAACAAGGCGCTTGCGCTTTTCTACGCATTTCTCGTTGTCTTATTCGACATATTAACACCCAATATGCCGCCCATCATCGCTGTCAGCATATAACATGTATGATAAATAATTTGCTCTGTATCAAATAGACTGTCTACTCCTAAGTATTGATAAAGAAAAATAATAATAGAATAAACAAGCCCTGTTAACCCACCAAGAAGCCATCCCTTTTGTTTTCCCTTGCCACCCGAAATGAAGCCGCCAATAAATAACGAAATGAAGGAGATTGCAGTAATGACAAATTGTAAGGATGACTCCTGTAGAGAAGTGAATCTTAATAATAGTGAAAATATTAAGCTGCTGATCAAGGCTAGCACAAAAACTGCAATAATCCCATAAAGAATAGCACCGCTGATATTTCTTGATTCTTCTATATTGCCCCTCTCCCTTCTTTTTTATTTAGATCGCAGATTGGTACAAGAATACTGCTAGTACAAGCATATTCACACAAAGAAAAAATAGAATCGAATTCTTAGTTAAGGAATTGCATTTGCTCAAATTGGAACTAATATATCACATGAATATGTTTTTTTTGCCCATAATAAAAGAGAATGCCACTAAAGGGGGAATGAAAAGTGCATGATTATTCCATGATCATATTGCGGACCATTATTTTGTACACCCTAATATTGGCAGTTTTTAGAATCATGGGTAAAAAGGAACTTGGACAGCTAAGTATGATAGATTTCGTAGTAACGATCATGTTGGCTGAAATGGCCGTATTGGCTATAGAAAACCCAACGTCCCCGCTCTTACCAAATGTTCTCCCTATGTTAGTGTTAATGGTTATCCAAATCACGCTTGGCTTTTTGACCTTAAAGAGCAAAAAGTTTCGTGATCTTGTTGATGGGAAGCCAACCATTATAATTAATAAAGGTAAGATCGATGAGGCAGCCATGAAAAAGCATCGTTATAACTTTGATGATTTGCTTCTGCAATTAAGAGGGAAGGATATACGAAATATTACCGATGTAGAATTTGCCATATTGGAAACGACAGGTGAATTATCTGTATTAAAAAAGGAAAAAAAGAAAACAGGAAATTTGACAGTTCCGTTAATTTTAGATGGAATCATTCAGGAATCAGGTCTAGAAAGCATTAACCAAACAAATTTTTGGCTCCGCCAGCAGCTTAGAAAAAGGGGATACACCGAAATACAGAAAATCTCCTTTTGCAGCTTTGAAAATGGTCAGTTTTATATCGATTTAAAGGATGAAAAAAAGTAAGGGACACTGTGCGGTCTCTTACTTTTATTTAAAGACAAATCTTGAAAATGGTTTGCCAATCCAAGGTATACGGCTGACTTCATCCTTTTTTACAAGTCCAAGCAAGAGAGTAAAAATTAAATAAACTATCGTGATGATGAATGTAATGATCAGTACTTGAATGGTGAGAGAAAACTGTGAGTTTAAATTCTGAAGCAGCCAAAATCCTACCCATGCTGAAAGCGCCATGACCAAAAAGGTTTTCAAGTAGTCGCGTACATAAAATGTAAAAGAAATGGCTTTTAACACAGTTGCGAAGTGCAGCAGTGTGACAAGCACGAATCCAACAAGAATCCCCATGGCTACGCCGTTTATTCCGAATGTAGGCTGACTAGCCAAAATAAAAATGACCGCGGTTTTGATTATGGCTCCAATTAAGCTATTGATCATAGCGGCTCTTGCTAAATTTAGTGCCTGGAGGGTAGCTTGAAGAGGACCCTGATAGTAATAAAAGATGATAAATGGAGCCATCAGCTTAATAAATTGAGCCCCGCTATTGGATCCATACATAACCTTCATCAATTCATCTGACAGTACGAATAATACAACAACAGCCAAGCCGCCTGTTAAAAATGTAAGGCGAAGTGCCTGCTGCAGCCGGTATTCAATAATATGATGCTGATTTCTTGAATTTGCTTCACTAATGGCTGGAACTAAAGCAGTTGACAGCGAGTGAGTAATAAATGATGGGAGCATTAATAACGGTAAAGCAAAGCCAGTAAGCGCCCCATACTGCTTTGTTGCAGCGATGGCAGCCACCCCCGCAATAGCAAGACTGTGAGAAACAACGATGGGCTCAAAAAACCATGCCAAAGAACCAATCATTCGGCTTCCTGTAGTTGGGAGGGCGATGCTCATTAATTCTTTAAAGGTGCTTTTTCCTGTTTTGACAGACTTAAAAAAATGCTTCCGGACTTTGAATTTCTTTTTGATTTTGAAAGTGGTTATTAAATAGATTAGTGAAGCTAATTCACCTATTACCGAAGCAAGCATTGCGCCGGCCGCAGCATATTCGATCCCATATGGAAGAAACGCTTTCGTCATCGCTGCAATTAATGTAATTCTTACGATCTGCTCTAGCATTTGTGAAATAGCTGCAGGCTTCATATTTTGCCGGCCTTGAAAATAACCTCTTAAAACAGAAGAAATAGCAATAATTGGAACAACAGGTGCAATGGCTAATAGTGGAAGATATGTGCGTGAATCGGTAAATAACGTATCAGCTAGATAAGGGGCTAAGAAAATTAATGCTGGAGTAAATATGACAGAAAGAGAAATAGTGGTTGCTAATGATACAACTAATATTTTCTTTACTTTGGCTTTATCCCCTCTTGCCTCTGCCTCCGCCACATTTTTGGATATAGCTACAGGTAAACCAAGCTGTGTTATAGTAACAGCAAGAATTAAAGTTGGGAAAGCCATCATGAATAAACCAACGCCTTCTTCCCCAATAAATCTTGCAATAACAATCCGATTAATAAACCCAAGCACCCGTGTAACAAGTCCAGCTGCCAGTAGAATCATCGTTCCTTTTAAAAACTTCGACATTTGGCTCCCTGCCTTCTCAAAATAGGTGTTATCATATACAATTAACTATATGCTAGGAAGTGGACAAAGCATGACAAGCAAAGTTTTATTTTCCTTTTAAATTGAATAAGGAGGCGGCTGTTATGGAAATCAGCCATACATATGATCATCTTCGAAATGAATTGAAACCGGCGTTGAAAAGTAAGCAAGAGGAGTTTGCTTTATTAGGGTATGGTCAAGTTTCTGAACAGGAGCTCTGGAATTTTCTAAAGAGAAAAAAGTGGCGGAAAGCAGATGAAAATAAGAGAATATCTGAAATTGTTCAGGATGTTCTTTCCGTAAAGGTTGGCGAGTATTTCAATTATGCCACGGTCGAAGCTTTTAAAGAGGCAGACTTTGCATTTGATGATGAGGAAGAGCTTCGCAAGCTTTTAAAATAACTCACCTATAGAAAAATTGACAGCTTTTGCAAACTGTTTCATAATTATAAATGGAATTCTAGTCGAATCATAGGTATGAAATGATGAGATAGATTGTTTATGTATGTTTTATGCTGTGAGCCTTTTTTAGGCTTGTATTTAAGGAGGACATTTTCATAATGGTTAAGCGAGGACGCATTGTTGCCTTCTTTCTGATTGTATTATTGATTGGAAGTTTGATGGGTACAACAACAAATAATATTCTGAAAAATATTAAGCTAGGACTGGATCTTCAAGGTGGATTCGAGGTTCTGTATGAGGTATCACCGATTGATAAAAACCAAAAAATTGATAATACTGTTTTAGCCAGTACGGCAAAAGCTTTGAATAAACGCGTAAACGTATTAGGAGTAAGTGAGCCTAATATTCAAATTGAAGGGGAAAATAGAGTTCGTGTTCAGCTTGCTGGAGTGACTGATCAGAAACAAGCGCGTGAAATTCTCTCCACTGAAGCCAACCTGACATTCCGTGATGTAAATGATGAACCATTGATGGATGGATCCGATTTGGCAGAGGGCGGAGCAAAGCAAACTTTTGATGAAAATGGAAAGCCAAGTGTTTCAATTAAACTGAAAAGTGCAAGTAAATTTAAAGAGGTAACCGAACGTATTGTCAGTATGGGGGTACCTAATAATCTGCTTATCATTTGGCTCGATTTTGAGGAAGGTACTACTTTCCGAGAAGAAGCAACGAAAGCAGAGCCAGGATATATCTCTGCTCCAGCGGTAAGTCAAGTATTTAACCAGGATACGGTCTCGATAGTTGGAAGCTTCACCGTCGAGGAAGCAAAGACATTAGCGGACTTATTAAATGCAGGATCTCTGCCTGTTAAATTAACAGAAGTGTATTCAACATCTGTTGGTGCCCAATTTGGGGAGCAAGCCTTGAACAAAACAGTTTTAGGCGGGATAATCGGTATTGCGCTTATTTACTTATTTATGATCGTTTACTACCGATTCCCAGGATTTATTGCTACTGTGGCTCTGTCGATTTATATTTATCTAATTCTCCTTATTTTTGACTGGATGAATGCGGTATTGACGCTTCCTGGTATTGCCGCCCTCATTCTTGGGGTTGGTATGGCAGTCGATGCCAATATTATCACGTATGAAAGAATTAAAGAAGAATTACGAGTAGGGAGAACGGTTAAGTCTGCTTTTCAAGCAGGTGGCAAAAATTCTTTATCTACGATTTTTGATGCCAATATTACAACGATCTTAGTGTCTGGTGTTTTATTTGTTTATGGGACAAGCTCCATTAAAGGGTTTGCCACGATGTTGATTATTAGTATCCTAGTCAGCTTCATTACCGCTGTCTATGGCTCTAGAATACTCCTTGGACTATGGGTAAACAGCAATCTATTTAATAAAAAGCCAAGCTGGTTCGGTGTTAAGAAAAGTGATATTAAAGATATTGCAGAAAATTATGATACAGTTGATTTGCCGACAAGGTTTGATCGCTTTGATTTTGTTAAACATCGGAAAAAATATTTTACATTTTCCGGGGCCATTCTCGGAATTGGGCTGATTTGTGTGGTTATGTTTGGCCTGAATTTAGGGATTGATTTCACCCAAGGGACTCGTGTGGAGCTTCTATCAAATAAACCAATAACAAAAATTGAAGTAAAAGAGCAATTAGCTGATTTAAATATTGAAACAGATGATATTGTCATATCTGGAGCCAATCAAGAAATTGGTGTAGCAAGATTTAAAGAAGTACTTACCAAGGATGAAATTGCTGAGTTAAAAGCCCATTTCCATGAGAAATTAGGAGCAGAACCAAATGTAAGCACAGTTTCACCAACAGTTGGAAAAGAGCTAGCAAAAAATGGGTTTATTTCTTTGTTGATTGCCTCTATTGGTATCGTGATTTATGTGACCATTCGTTTCGAAATGTATATGGCGATCGCAGCTATACTTGGTCTATTATATGATGCATTCTTTATCATCATTTTCTTTAGCATTACAAGATTAGAAGTTGATTTAACCTTTATCGCGGCTGTCTTAACAGTTATTGGTTATTCCCTTCATGATTCAATTGTTACATTTGACCGGATGCGCGAAAACATGCAAAAGAAAAAGCGTATTAAAACGTTTGAGGAACTTGCGGATGTTGTTAATTCAAGCTTACGTCAAGTGATGGGACGATCTATTAATACGGTCTTAACCCTACTTATTGCTGTATTAGGAATCTTAATATTCGGAAGTGAATCCATCCGTAACTTCTCCTTTGCTCTACTAATCGGATTGGTTGCAGGTGCTTATTCTTCCATTTTCTTATGTGCCCAATTGTGGCTCGTTTGGAAAGGGAAAGAATTGAAGAAAAAAGGCGTCATTAAAACAGTGAAAGAAAAACGAAAAATTAGCGATGAACCTCAAGTATAATTCAAGCCCCAGGATATCCTGGGGTTTTCTTTTTTTCAAAACATGCTCATAATCATTGGAATTAGGATAAACTAGCAATAAGTTCATTTTTAGGAAGGAAGTTTCATTTTGAATCATAAAGATGATCGTTTTAAAAAGGCTGAATTTGCTGCCATGCTTGGCATCGTGATTAACATTGTCCTTGCGATTGTCAAATGGGGAATTGGCGTCTATGCGGGGAGCCGTGCTTTAATTGCTGATGCTGTACATTCTGCCTCGGATATTGCTGGATCATTAGCAGTCTATTTAGGCTTGAAGGCAGCAAAGCAGCCGCCTGATGATGATCATCCATATGGACATGGGAAGGCAGAATCTATCTCAGCTATTATTGTTGCTGTATTGTTATTGTTTGTTGGATTTGAAATTGGTAAGTCATCTGTAACAGCTTTTTTTAAACCGATAGAAGCACCAAAAACAATAGCTATTGCGGCAGTTATTTTTTCGATTATTGTAAAGGAAGCATTATTTCGCTACAAATACAAGCTTGGGCGTGAGTTGAATAGTGATGCATTAATTGTTAATGCCTATGAGCATCGTTCAGATGTTTATTCATCCTTTGCTGCATTGGCTGGTATTGGTGCTGCGATCATCGGCGGTAAGCTTGGCATCGATTGGCTGGAATATGCGGACCCTGTTGCTGGGGTGATTGTTTCCCTCATGGTTATCCAAATGGCGTGGTCGCTCGGGAAAGAGTCGATTCATAACACACTTGATCATGTGCTGCATGAAGAGGATACACTGGAATTAAGAGAAGCAGTGGAAAGTGTTAAGGAAGTTAAGAAAATTAATCAGCTTCATGCAAGAGAGCATGGACATTATGTAATCATTGATTTGAAGATTTCGGTTGATCCGAATATGACAGTGGAAGAGGGACACCGAGTTGGCAAGAAAGTAAAGGAAAAGCTATTAAAAATGAATAATGTTCACAATGTGTTTGTTCATATTAATCCCTATAATGAAGATGATGAAAATTAAACAGCGTCCTTCGCTGTTTTTCTTTTTTCAGGACTACGCATTGAAACACAAAGGACCCTCTTGTATAATTAAAAAGTTGAGGGGTGAACAAATGTTACAATCAAAAACTCGCTGGATTGTTCGGAAATCAGATGAAGACAAGCAAAATCTTCTCGTTCAACAATTAAATTTAACTCCTCTCCTTGCTTCATTGCTTGTAAATAGAGGAATAGAATCACCGGAATTAGCACAAAGTTTTCTATTTGATGATAAACAAGAATTTCATGATCCTTTTTTATTAGCTGATATGGAAATTGCCGTAACACGGATAAAAAAGGCGATAGATAAGGAAGAACCGATTTTAATATTCGGAGATTATGATGCAGATGGTGTGACAAGTACGACCGTTATGATGAAGGTTCTTCGGGAATTAGGCGCTAATGTCGAATTCTACATACCAAACCGATTTTCGGAAGGCTATGGTCCAAATATCCCAGCCTTTCAATATGCAGCGGAAACTGGAATCAAACTGATAATAACGGTTGATACGGGTATAGCTGCAGTAAAGGAAGCCGCTGCTGCTGCTGAGCTTGGACTCGATTTAATTATTACAGATCACCATGAACCAGGGCCAGAATTGCCAAAGGCATTGGCTATCATCCACCCGAAACTTGAAGGAAGCCAATATCCATTTCGTGAGTTAGCTGGTGTTGGGGTTGCTTTTAAATTAGCTCATGCACTATACGGTAAACTGCCAGAGCATCTGCTAGAAATAGCTGCTATAGGGACGATTGCGGATTTAGTTTCCTTAAAAGGAGAGAATCGTTTAATCGTTAAACGAGGCTTGAAGAAGCTTAAGTCCACTAATAATGTTGGCTTAACCGCCTTATTAAAACAAAACAAGGTAGAACCAGGCTCAGTAACGGAAGAAACGGTAGGATTCCTGATCGCGCCACGATTAAATGCTGCTGGGAGATTGGATAGTGCAGACCCGGCTGTTGACTTATTGCTTACTGAAGATATTTATGAGGCTGAAGCGATTGCTGAGGAAATAGAGCAAATGAACAAGGAAAGACAAGCGTTAGTAAGCAATATTGCTGAAAAAGCTATTCGTCAGGTTGAAGAAAATTATCCAATCGATGAAAATGCAGTCCTTGTCATCGGTCAAGAAGGCTGGAATCCAGGTGTTATAGGAATTGTCGCTTCAAAGCTAGTAGAAAGATTTTACCGTCCAGTCATTTGTTTGAGCTTTGATAGAGAGAAGGGCTTAGCAAAAGGCTCTGCACGCAGTATATTAGGATTTGATTTATTTAGAAACCTATCTGAATGCAGAGATATATTACCTCATTTCGGCGGGCATCCGATGGCTGCCGGCATGACATTGGAACTGAGTCATGTCGATGAGCTTAGAAATAGGCTAAATTCAGCAGCAAAGGAACAATTAGCAGATGAGGACTTTATTCCAGTTACTACGTTGGATGGGACAGTAAATATGTCAGAGATCCACTTGAATTCTATAGAGGAATTGCAGATGCTCGCCCCATTTGGAATGGATAATCCGAAGCCAAAAATATTAATTAAGGATGCAAGCATTGCAAATATGAGAAAGATCGGTTCGGATCAAAATCATTTGAAAATGACAATTGAGAGTGAAGGCAGTACACTTGATGGTGTAGGATTCGGACTAGGAGAATTATATGAGCATATTTCGCCATATTCTAAAATATCCGTAATTGGAGAGCTTTCGATTAATGAATGGAATAATATCCGAAGGCCGCAAATTTTCCTCCAGGATGCGGTTATTCAAGACTGGCAGCTATTTGATATAAGGGGGATTAAACGATTTGAACAATTAATAGATTTGATCCCTAAAAAACAATCAAAATGGATTGTATTTAATAAAGAAAATGCTATAAAGTTTCCAACATATATAAATGAGAATATGGTAACAGTAAGTTCATATGAGGAAGCAGCGGCATTAAATATAGATCAAGAAAATGTGATATTAACGGATCTTCCACCCTCCAAGGAATTTCTGACCCAATTATTTTCTGGGAAAAATCCTTCAAGGGTATATGCACATTTCTATAAAGAGGAGAGTGCCTTTTTTAGCACACTTCCAACGAGGGATCATTTCAAATGGTTCTATGCCTTAATATTGAAAAAGGGTCCAATTAGCCTTCAGCAATACCGAGACAATATTGCAAAGCATAAAGGATGGAGCAAAGAAACAATTGACTTCATGTCACAAGTGTTTTTTGAATTAGATTTTGTTAAAATAAACAATGGAATCATTTCTATTAATGAGACTTCACAAAAACGTGATTTAACAGATTCGCTTATTTATGAACAAAGACGTAAACAGTACACAATCGAAAACGAATTGCTATATTCACCTTATCAACAGTTAAAAAGCTTTTTCGATTCAGTAATCCAAGGTTCTGTGAAATTTGAGGAGGAAGTAAAAGAATGGACTTAAAACAGTATATTACAATCGTCCAGGACTGGCCAAAGCCAGGTATTCAATTTAAAGATATTACGACATTAATGGATAATGGTGAGGCATATAAATATGCCACAGACAAAATCGTTGAATACGCACAAAAAAAGCAAATTGATTTAGTTGTAGGTCCAGAGGCGCGCGGATTTATTATTGGCTGCCCTGTTGCTTATTCACTAGGAGTCGGCTTTGCTCCAGTTAGAAAGGAAGGAAAGCTTCCTCGTGAGACGATTAAAGTGGAATACGGGTTAGAATATGGGAAGGATGTTCTAACCATCCATAAAGATGCCATTAAGCCGGGACAAAGAGTACTAATAACAGATGATTTGCTTGCAACTGGAGGAACAATTGAAGCAACCATTGAATTAGTTGAACAGCTTGGCGGTATTGTAGCTGGAATTGCCTTCTTAATTGAATTGTCATATTTAAAAGGGCGAGATAAGCTTGGAAAATATGATATTCTTACTTTAATGGAATATTAATTTAAATGGGAGCGCTGATGGGGCGCTCTTTTTATTATGGAACGATCGGCACGCTTAATAAAAAGCAGAGGATATATCCTTTTAAAAACTTACAGATTTCGACAATTTTTTTATTTTTCAGGAAAATAATCGCTATCCCTTTACATATTCGCTTTTTTTTTCGATAATAGTAGCAATCATTCTAATTTTGTTATGACAGTTTTAAACGGAAAATGACAAATCGACAAATGAAAATTAATAATAAAAGGTGATCCCATGGCGAACGATCATGTTCTGACCGCTGAACAAGTCATCGACAGAACGAAAGTATATTTAAATGATGAGCATGTGGCGCTTGTTGAGAAGGCATATGAATATGCAAGACATGCCCATCGTGAACAATATAGAAAATCGGGTGAGCCTTATATCATCCATCCCATTCAAGTAGCAGGCATTTTGGCCGACTTAGAAATGGATCCATCTACGGTTGCAGCCGGTTTTCTTCACGATGTTGTAGAGGATACAGATGTCACACTAGCTGATATTACGGCAGCCTTTAATGAAGAAGTGGCCATGCTTGTTGACGGTGTAACAAAGCTTGGAAAAATTAAATATAAATCGAAAGAAGAGCAGCAAGCAGAAAACCATCGCAAAATGTTTGTAGCAATGGCACAGGATATCCGTGTCATCTTAATAAAGCTGGCAGATAGACTTCATAATATGCGTACCCTTAAGCATTTGCCTGCTGAAAAACAGCGCCGTATTTCTAATGAAACATTAGAAATTTTTGCCCCTCTTGCCCATCGTCTGGGAATTTCAAAAATTAAATGGGAGCTTGAGGACACAGCTCTAAGATATTTAAATCCACAGCAATATTATCGAATTGTGAACCTAATGAAGAAGAAACGGGCTGAGCGGGAGCAATATCTTGAAGATGTAATCAATGAGGTGCGCAGCCGAATGAATGAAGTTTCCATTCGATCAGATATTTCCGGCAGACCTAAGCATATTTATAGCATTTATCGTAAAATGGCTTTGCAAAACAAGCAATTTAACGAAATCTATGATTTGCTTGCTGTCAGAATTGTTGTAAATAGTATTAAGGATTGCTATGCTGTCCTCGGTATTATCCACACATGCTGGAAGCCAATGCCTGGCCGCTTTAAAGATTATATTGCGATGCCAAAGCAAAATATGTACCAATCTCTTCATACGACAGTCATTGGTCCTAAAGGTGATCCGTTAGAAGTGCAAATTCGTACATTCGAAATGCACCGAATCTCTGAATTCGGGATTGCTGCTCACTGGGCGTATAAGGAAGGTAAAAAGGTCAATGAAAGACTGTCAATTGAAGACAAGCTAACATGGTTCCGTGAAATTCTAGAATTTCAAGACAGCTCCAACGATGCAGAAGAATTTATGGAGTCTTTAAAAATTGATTTATTTTCTGATATGGTGTTTGTCTTTACTCCAAAAGGTGATGTCATCGAACTGCCATCAGGATCAGTTCCCATTGACTTTGCGTACCGGATTCACTCCGAGATTGGAAATAAAACAATTGGTGCGAAAATAAACGGGAAAATGGTAACACTCGATTATAAGCTGAAAACTGGCGATATTATTGAAATTTTAACCTCCAAGCACTCATATGGCCCAAGCAAGGATTGGCTAAAACTAGCTCAAACCTCACAAGCCAAAAACAAAATTCGTCAATTCTTTAAGAAACAAAGAAGAGATGAGAATGTTGAAAAGGGTAAAGAGCAAATTGAAAGAGAAATCCGTAATATGGATTTCGATTTGAAAGAAATTCTTACAGCCGAAAATATAAAACGAGTAGCCGAGAAGTTTAATTTCATGAATGAGGAAGACATGTATGCAGCAGTGGGCTATAACGGTGTAACGGCCCTTCAAGTAGCGAATCGCTTAACGGAAAAGCTGCGTAGAAAGCGTGATATGGAACAAGAGGCTGACATAACAAATGCTGTTTCCGAGTTAAGATCATTCCCATCTACTAAAAAGCGTGAATCAGGGGTCCGTGTTTCCGGTATTGACAATTTGCTTATCCGTCTTTCCCGCTGCTGTAATCCGGTACCAGGGGATGAAATTGTTGGCTTTATTACGAAAGGACGCGGAGTCTCTGTTCATAGAGCTGATTGCACGAATATCGTCAATGATGAAGCAAAAGAAAGACTTATTCCTGTTGAATGGGAAACGGACTTAAATGACCGGAAAGAATATAGTGTTGAAATCGAAATTACTGGCTTTGACAGGCGAGGCTTGCTTAATGAAGTATTGCAGGCAGTAAATGAATCAAAAACAAATATTTCTGCTGTATCAGGCCGTTCTGACCGAAATAAAGCGGCAACAATTAATATGACAATTGCGATTCACAATGTAAACCATTTACAGAAGGTTGTCGAACGTATTAAACAAATTCCTGATGTTTATGCAGTTCGCAGGATCATGAATTAAGGAGTATTTGTTATGCGAGTAGTTGTACAACGAAGCAAGGAAGCAAGCGTTAAGGTTAACGGTGAAATAGTTGGGAGTATTCCAAAGGGCTTTGTCCTCTTAGTGGGAGTGACCCATGAAGACGATGATAAGGATGCTGAATTTTTAGCTGATAAAATTGCCAATCTACGAGTCTTTGAAGATGAAAGCGGAAAAATGAATTTATCAATACTGGATAAAGGCGGAGAAATTTTATCGGTTTCCCAATTCACCTTATATGGAGATTGTCGAAAAGGGCGCAGGCCTAATTTTATGGAAGCAGCTAGACCTGAACACGCATTGAAAATATATGAAGCCTTTAATACCAATCTTCGTGTAAAAGGATTAAAGGTTGCGACAGGTGAATTTGGCGCCATGATGGATGTTCAGCTAACGAATGATGGACCAGTAACACTAATTGTTGATAGTAAATAAGAAAAGTGTAAGCGCCTTGCAAAGGAACATCGACTAAAGGCCGCCACGTCCTGTGGCGAACGCCGATGTCAGCACATCCTGTGCAAGTCCGACAAGCACAAGACGAGCCTCTCGGAAAGGTGTCTTTTCCTTTCTGGGAGGATTGGCTTGTGACCTCGAGGTCGACAAAAACGCGACGTCCTCCCAAAAGCTTCACTTTTGGTCGTGCGCTGTATCGCTGCCGAAGTCTTCCTTGTCCTGTCGCATTGTCGACACTAGTACGTCCTGTACGTCGGGGGTAGGCGCTGAAGCTAGACAATAAAAAAGGCCAGACAGTGTTCATACTTAAGTATGAATGTGTCTGACTTTTTTTATTTAGCCTTTAAGAATTAAATCTAGTTCTCCTTAAAATACCTAGCTAGCCCCTGGTAAATGCCAGTCGTCACCGTGTCTTGAAATTGGCTGGAAGATACGAGTATTTCTTCCGTAGGATTGCTGAGGTAACCTAGTTCTAGCAGAATTGCATTGCGCTTATTTTCTCTTAACACATAATAATCTCCGGAACGATAGCCGCGGTCCTTTAGATTTGTCTTAGAAGTAATAGAGGAGTGAACATTGGCAGCTAAATTCTTTTGATAGGAATGATAATAATAGGTGGTCATTCCATGAACACTTCGGTCTAACATACTATCATAGTGAATACTGATAAAGGCATCGGCGTTATGATAATGTGATGTATACACCCGTGATGATAGAGGGATATATGTATCATTATTACGAGTTAATATGACGTTAGCCCCTGTAGATTTCAATTTTTCATATAAGCTTTGAGCTGTCTGCAATGTTAATAATTTTTCAAGCGTCCCTCTTGCCCCTGTTGTCCCATTGTCTCTTCCGCCATGACCGGGGTCAATAACAATTTTTTTATTCTTCAAGTGTAATTCTGATCCGGGTTTTTCTACCATAGGTGCTGAACCATTTACTGAAACAATCCAACCGGCAATATAGCCGCTTTCCCCATTGGTGAGACGGATTTCATACCAATCATTTTGGATACTAATAATATCAAATATATCTCCCTGGTTGGCCCTATGTACGACTTCAGAATGAGCATTTGCATTTTTTCTAATGTTAGATCCATTATGAATAATGGTAAGAGAGCTATCCTTCACTTTTTGCTCACTTACAGCTGGTTGGGCAGTTTCAGATTTGTCCAAATACCAGCTAGCCACCCAGCCGAATAATCCCTTTTCATACTCGATTTTTGCCCAGTTATTGGCTTCCTCGATAATTTGATAGCTTTCGTTTTGTTGTACCGAGCCAATTGCTTTTCCACTTAGAGAAGCAGTATCTCTGACAGTTAACGATGTTGCTGTTACCTTGGCTTTTTTACCTGCGCTTGTCGATTTACTTTGTTGTTTTTCGGGAGCGGGGCTATTGGAAACAGCTTTGTCTATTTGAATATATTGGCTGCTTATCCATGCTTTCGTCCCAGAAAAAGAGATTTCAGTCCATTCACTTGTCTGAGATAATATCTTTACATTATCTCCTAAACTTAGTTTTCCAATAATAGAACTATTTAGAGAAGGTGAGTTTCTGACATTTAAGGAATTCGCAGTAATACTGCCATTCCATTTTCCTTCTACACTAGTAGTTTTGCTACTAGTTTGGATTTGGATAAAGTCACTAGAGACCCAGCCATTGCCAAAAGAAGTTTGAAGATTCACCCAATTTCCATCCATACTGTGAACCGTGTATGCTTCTCCTTTATTAACTGTTCCAATCACTGGAAAGCTTGTCCCTGGACCTTTTCTAATTCGAAGGCCATCTGTTGAAATGATGGCAGTCTTGTTCTTCTCTAATTTTTCTGAGGAACTGCCCGAGATAGTCGCGCTTTCCTTCGTCACGAGCCAATTGGCTACCCAGCCACGAACACCGTTACCAAGCTGAACTTCAATCCATTCATTCTTTTCGGAAAGGGAAGGGTATTTTTCTCCTTTTTTTGCCTTCGCAACGATCGGATAGCTCAAACCGGGACCTTTGCGAATATTTAAGCTATCTGTTCCCACTGTGACAGTTTGGCCCACTGCTTTTGCCGCTGACGGAGGAGTGGCTAATCCTATGAAGAGAACAGTGCAAAAAAATAAGAGAATTTGTTTCTTGAGCATTTGCTCCCTCCTTTTTGATAGATTCACATCTTTAAGAAAAACAAATTTTGTTTTTTTAGTCAAGCCTTTCCTTTTACTAAATGATATTACTTCTCTTTAGATCGCTTAAATCCTTCCAAATGAGATGAAAAGTTTCAAAATATGCGTCTGATTGCTCTATTGTCAAAATATCATAAATTTTATTGCTTATTGGCGACTTTTTCATCAAAGAAAAAAGCTATCTCAAATGAAATAGCTTTTTTTCTTAATATTTAATGTTTTTCGTGTAAATTACCTAGTTCATTTCCGGTTTCTAAAACATATCTTAAAAGTGACTGTAACTTATCTTTGTGGTTTTATTTATATAACTTACAAAGGAATTTTTTGAGGCGCTGCTTTTGCCTCTTTTTTTTGTAGTTTTACATAAAAGCTGCTTAGGGACTTCATGCATCCCGCTATTATGGTATTTGAATTGATTTTATATGGGAAAGCCTCAAACATATATTCTCCCCCTTTGCGAGTATTATTTCTGCGAGGTTATTTTCAATCTTTTTTAACAGTCCCACTTTTTTAGGATCTTTTCCCCCATCAAAGATGACAAGTTTTCCTGCTTCTTTTTTTAACTGATCTTCCAAATTAGGAAGTAAAGGAAAATTCGTTGGACTTACTCGCAAGTGTACGTGACTTTTGCCTAAAGATAGGTTCATGTTGTTTAAAGTATAAGGTGAAGAGTTTTCATTAAAAGGGACAAGCCATTTTATATGGTCTATTGAAATAAATATCAACTTATAAATGGGTGAATAAAAAGCCACATAGTCATTATAGACATTTGTTATATATCCATAGTAAGATAAATCTTTTCCTACATAAATTTCTGTAAACACTGCCTTTGATTTATTTAATACTTCTTTAACATTAAGAAGATCCATTTTTGCAAACGCAGAAGATTCACTAGGCGAATCTACATAATCATCTTTATTGCTGTTAAGCTGGAAATGATGTACGTGTAACAAAGGGATATATATATACCGTTGACCATTAAAGATGACAACAATATCTTTTCCTGCGTCAAGTAAAATCCCATTAATTGTTTCTTTCCCAAGCTGTAAATTTACTTGTTTACCTTGTAAAGTGATTAAATCAGTCAAACTCTTTCCCTCCTTAATATTTTTCCATATTTCATCATTAAATTTAGGCAAATACCATTTGTACCCAATAGTACAATAAGAATAAGGTGAAAATTGTAGATATTGGGATAACAACTAATGACACACTTAAATAATCCTTCCATTTCACTTTCACTTTATGCTGTCTGAGAATATACAACCAGATCAGAGACGCAAGCGTACCAATTGGAAGCAATAAGGAACCTATATCGCTGCCGATGATATTTGCAAGATAAATCGTCTTTAAAGTAATTGGATCGAGCCCCATTTCTGTTAAAGTTATCGTCCCAACCATCAAGGCTGGATGATTGTTAAAGATATTAGAGAGAATTGAAACGAGTCCGCCCATCGTAAAGCTTGCATAGAGCAGCCCTTGGTTGACAATAGGTTCACATAATTTCACGAGGAATGCCGTCAGTCCTACATTGTGAAGTCCGTAAATAATGACGTACATGGAAAAAGCGAAAATCAGAATGTGCCAAGGAGTCTTTATCAAAATATCAATGGGGTTTGTTCGCAGGTGATACCATCGCCATACTAGCAAAGCAACGGATCCGAGCACAGCAACTAGAGAAATTGGAATGGAGAGAAAAGAGGCTACAAATAATAAACAGCGCATGATAAAAACAAACAGCAATACTTTCAACATAAACTTTGTACGTTTTCTCTTTGTCTCGACAGAAAGTTTTCCTTTTAAAGGATGAAAATTTTTGGTGAAAAAACTCTCCTCGATCTCATAAGTGGAATTTGGCAATTTTCTTGGCAATTTTTTCTTCACTACGACAAACATTAACCAGGACATAAACAGTAAACCTAATGTTGCTGGGACAAACATCATGGCAGTATGCATATATAACGTCATATCTACAATTTCCAATGCAATGAGATTAACGATATTGCTGACGCCAATGGGAGCACTTGAAGCGGTAGCTGTAAGAGCGCCACTTAATAGGTACGGGATTTGCTGATGGGGTTTTAACTGCAGGTTTTTCAGTAATAGAATTAAAATCGGTGTTGTAATTAAGATGCTTCCATCATTATTAAATAAAAGTGTCATCAAGAAGCATAGAAGCTGAACATACCAATATAGACGGTAGCCTGATCCTTTTGCCATACTAGCAAGCCGGGCAGCTGCCCAGTGGAAGAAACCGAAGCTTTCTAATATGACTGCCATGACAATTGTCGCCATAATCGTAATAGAGGCTCCGCCAATTTTGCTGATAATATCCTCAATATTTGCTCGAGATACGATTCCTGTTATTAAAATGATCCCTGCACCAACAGCAGCTGGATAAGCTTCATTGAGCCCCTTTGGCCTCCAAAAAATGACCAGCATGGTCGTGACAAATACAAATATGGTAATTCCTAATTCAAATGACATTTTCTCACTCCATTTCTTTTTTTTCAGAGCAGAGTCATA
This sequence comes from Bacillus sp. JJ1532, assembly GCF_036965085.1. NCBI lineage: Bacteria > Bacillati > Bacillota > Bacilli > Caryophanales > Bacillaceae > Bacillus > Bacillus sp. JJ1532. Next base: position 4,299 of record NZ_JBALOW010000016.1, on the reverse strand, counting down.
TGACACTGCATGTCCGTTTGCTTATATTTATATTCGCCTGAAAAAAGAAGGGACTAGATTATTGACCAAATTTGTCTAAATGTATGTTTGTCTAATAGAGACAATTGCATGATTAGATGAGTGTCTATTAAATTAAAGTCTTAGTTTTACTAGTTGTTCATCCAGAAAATGCATTTTCTATTCTAAAAGTGGGAAGAATAGGAGATAACTACGTAACGAAGGGTGAAAAAAATGAGATTTGGTGAAAAGGGAACATCTGCCCACTTAGGAGAAAACCAGATATTTGGAGTAGATTTTCATGACTTTATTCAAAAAGAACAAGGCTCAAACATGGTGGAATTAGCTTCAGAGTTTGGTTTATCTGTAAGAGATGTTCGTAAATTAAAAAAACATTTAGAAAGATCTTAAATAACGCTATTGACAATCCGATTGTTGATACGTATGATAATATAAATATTAGGATGAAATATTAACCGTTGATGAAGAATAGTAGTTAAGCTCCACATGAAAAGAGAAGAAATGTCATAGGCTGAAAACATTTCTGCATGATGATTTAATGAAAGAACACTTCGTAGGTTTCTCTCTGAAAGAGGCATTCACTTTAGTAGGAGCTGAACGTTCACAGGCGTTAACTGTAAAAGAGGAAGCACGTTCTTTTTAGGACGTCTTCAATTAGGGTGGCACCACGGGAAATTACAAGCTCTCGTCCCTTGTATTGTATACAAGGAGGCGGGGGCTTTTTTATTTTTTATAAAATACTACTTATTTTTGGAATAAGGAGGATTCAGATATGACATCAATCCAAATACCACGGGGAACTCAAGATATTCTCCCAGGCGAAATTGAAAAATGGCAGTTAATAGAGGAAAAAGCAAGAGAGCTTTGCGAGAAGTTTCAATATCGCGAAATCAGAACCCCGATATTCGAGCACACAGAGTTATTTTTGCGAAGTGTTGGGGATACGACTGATATTGTTCAGAAGGAAATGTATACATTTGAAGACCGCGGAGAACGCAGCTTAACGCTAAGACCAGAGGGGACAGCTGCAGTTGTTCGTTCTTTTGTTGAAAATAAAATGTATGGGGACGCAACTCAGCCTGTAAAGCTTTATTATATGGGACCAATGTTCCGCTACGAGCGTCCGCAGGCAGGACGATACCGCCAATTTGTTCAATTTGGTGTTGAGGCCATTGGAAGCAATGATCCTGCCATTGATGCAGAGGTTATAGCTTTAGCCATGAGCCTTTATAAAGAACTAGGCTTGGAAAAGATAAAGCTAGTCATTAATAGTCTCGGTGATAAAGAAAGCCGAAATGCACACCGTGAAGCATTAGTAAACCACTTTAAGCCAAGAATAGACGAGTTTTGTTCAGACTGCAGGAGCAGATTGGGTAAAAATCCAATGCGAATTCTTGACTGTAAACAAGACAGAGACCATGAGCTAATGAAGGCTGCTCCATCGATTATCGATTACTTAAATGAGGATTCCAAGAAATATTTTGAAAAAGTACAGCAGTATTTAACTGATCTTGATATTGCATTTGAAGTGGATCCAAATCTAGTTCGCGGACTTGATTATTATAACCATACAGCATTTGAAATTATGAGCAATGCAGAAGGATTTGGGGCCATCACCACACTTTGTGGAGGCGGAAGGTATAATGGTCTCACCGAAGAAATTGGCGGCCCTGAGGCACCTGGAATCGGTTTTGCGATGAGTATTGAACGTTTTATCGCTGCCCTAGAGGCTGAACAAATTAAACTGCCAATTAATGAGAAGATTGATTGCTATTTAGTTTCGCTAGGAGAAGAAGCAAAGGACTATACAGTTGGATTACTGCATAGGCTTCGCCTCGCTGGCTTCTCAGCAGAGAGAGATTATTTAAATAGAAAAATAAAAACACAGTTTAAAGCAGCAGACAGGGCCAATGCTAAATATGTGGCGATTTTAGGGGAGGACGAACTTAAAGCTAATAAAATCACCCTAAAATCAATGGAAACTGGTGAACAGTCGGAAATGGAACTAAATACATTTGTGGAAAAATTCACAGAGCTAGCTAGACAATAGGAGGAATAAAGAATGTTTGGGAGAACGTACTACTGCGGAGAAGTGACAGAAGCCGCCATTGGTGAAAAGGTTATTTTAAAAGGTTGGGTACAAAAGCGTCGTGATTTAGGAGGACTAATCTTTATCGATTTACGCGACCGGACTGGCATTATCCAAATTGTTTTTAATCCCGAGGTATCACAAGAGGCACTTGCTATCGCGGAAAAAGTAAGAAATGAATATGTGCTTGATATTGAAGGAGAAGTCATCGCCCGCGGAGAAGGCACGATCAATGAAAATCTTGCAACTGGACGTATTGAGGTACTAGTTAAAAAGATTTCGATCTTAAACGAAGCGAAAACTCCTCCATTCATGGTTGATGATAAAACAGATGTTTCCGAGGATATTCGATTAAAATATCGGTACCTTGATTTGAGAAGACCGGCAATGTTTGAAACATTAAAAATGCGTCATCAAGTAACAAAAGCAATGAGGGATTTTCTGGACGGGGAAGGCTTCCTTGATATTGAAACACCGATTTTAACGAAAAGCACACCAGAAGGGGCGCGTGACTATTTAGTTCCTAGCCGCGTACACCCTGGTGAATTCTATGCTTTGCCGCAGTCGCCGCAAATTTTTAAGCAATTGCTAATGGTTGGGGGATTTGAAAGATATTATCAAATTGCCCGGTGCTTCCGTGATGAGGATTTACGTGCGGACCGTCAGCCTGAATTTACGCAGGTCGATATGGAAATGAGCTTTATGAGCCAAGATGAAATAATTGGCCTAATGGAAAACATGATGAAAAAAGTCATGAAGGAGGTAAAGGGGTTAGATATCCAACTTCCATTTCATCGCATGACTTACCAGGAGGCGATGGACCGTTTTGGATCCGATAAGCCTGATACTCGATTTGGCATGGAATTAACTGATTTATCGGAGATTGTGAAGGACTCCAGTTTCAAAGTGTTTGCAGGAGCCGTATCATCCGGTGGTCAAGTGAAGGCAATCAATGTGAAAAATGGCGGCAGCCAATATTCAAGAAAAGATATTGACGCCTTAACAGAATTTGCAGCTGTTTATGGGGCAAAAGGTCTTGCTTGGTTAAAGGCAGAAGAGGACGGATTAAAGGGACCAATTGCTAAATTCATAACAGAGGAAGAACAAAAGGCAATGACAGCCACTCTATCTGTTGAAACGGGAGATTTATTACTATTTGTGGCAGACAAGAAAAACATTGTGGCTGATGCACTAGGAGCACTACGTTTAAAGCTTGGTAAAGAGCTTGGTCTAATCGATCAAAGCAAGTTTAACTTCCTTTGGATTACAGATTGGCCATTATTAGAATATGATGAAGAGGCAGGCCGTTATTTTGCGGCACATCATCCATTCACAATGCCATTTAGAGAGGATTTGGAACTTTTAGAAACAAATCCATCCGAAGTTAGAGCTCAAGCCTATGACCTTGTATTAAACGGTTATGAGCTTGGCGGCGGATCTCTTCGTATTTTTGAAAGAGCTGTTCAGGAAAAAATGTTTAATGTCCTTGGCTTTACACAAGAGGAAGCAAATGAACAATTCGGATTCCTAATGGAAGCCTTTGAATATGGCACACCTCCACATGGGGGAATTGCCCTTGGCTTAGACAGATTAGTCATGCTGCTGGCAGGAAGATCCAATCTCCGTGATACGATTGCATTCCCGAAAACAGCAAGTGCAAGCTGTCTGTTAACAAATGCTCCTGGAGAAGTAAGTGTAGCCCAATTAGATGATCTTCACTTGGCATTAAACGTAAAAAAATGAGCATGGACCTAGATTTGTACGCTTGTAAGAGAAATATGAATATGATAAAATACAATTAATCTTTAAAGAGTCCTGATGTGTTCGTTGTGTAACCTGACATTTTGACCGAACATCTATCCTTCGGGAGTCCAGAGTTTTCTATAGCGGCGTAAACGCCTCATGGCATGAGGACTTACATATGCAGAAACAGGACACCCACCTGCTTTGTGCGGGTTCAAAACGAAGGCATCTAAGCGACGGCACGATTGGGACTCTTTTCCTTTCATATGAATGCAAAATCTATTCCACATCGAAGGAATAGGTTTTTTTGTTTTGGTTCGAGTGAAAAAATGCCTAACAAGGTCATCAGTCGCTTCATCTGGTGCCCGCTGAAGGGGAGAATTATTATGATCAGTCATCAGTCACTTCATCTGATGCCCGCAGAAGTGGAAAATTGCCCCGATCGGTCA